>JAHJRU010000106.1 GCA_018830745.1 Chloroflexota bacterium | reverse complement strand
GGCAACGGTGCCCAACGAACCCTGCCCCAGATGCCAGGGAAGTATGATGCTGGATTTTGACTTCAAGGCCGGTTACTATCGGTCCTGTATTAACTGCGGACACATCAAATATCTGCAGCGCCCCGCTCTCAAATCAAACCAACGATAAAGGAAGCGCACGACGGCTTTCTCCCACAAACAAAGACCCCAGGCTTACTATTATCCCCATATTTATGCTCCAAAAAGCTCCCAGGACGTTCATACCCCCTCCCTATCCGCTGTTTCATGAATTTCTCTGTCAAGTATCGGTTACTCCTATGGCTTAAACAACCCAACTGTGAACTACCAGCCCAACTCTGGCGTTTTGCCGGTGATTAGAGGTAAAATCTAGTAATCAGTAGGAAAGCGGGGGCGCAAGATGACCCAATCAAATAGTATCTCCGACCGGGAAACCAGTGTGGAACAGCTGAAGGCACGGGTTCAAGAATTCGTCGACCAGAGAGAATGGCGAAAATACCATAAACCCAAAAATCTGGCTATGTCCATTGCCATAGAAGCAGCGGAGCTAATGGAGCTCTTTCAGTGGGCTGACGAAAACGAATCGGATGCCATCATTCAGGAGAAGTTACCCAGCCTGGAAGATGAGCTGGCGGATATAATGGTCTACTGTCTGAGCATGGCTAATACGGTCAACATCGACATATCCCGGGCTATAGTGAGGAAAATAGCCAAAAACGAGCACAAATATCCGGTGGAACAGTTCAAGGGCGTCTATAAAAAACCTGATAAAGACGTGCCTTGATACCGGGCATCACCGAGCGCAGTTACCTTGACCTGAACGCTCAGCCAGTGCTACGCTAGAATTAGAGATTCAATCCTCAGGGCTAACATAAGTTCCCGCTCAGGGGGTAAAAACGTGAATATCATCGTGTGCGTCAAACGGGTACCGGACACCACCGGGGCGAATGTCGAGATAGCCAGAAATGGCCGCAGCATTAAAGAAGAAGGACTGGTCTTTGATACCAACGACTGGGATAAATACGCCATCAACGAGGCGGTGCGCTTAAAGGAAGACTACGGCGGCGAGGTCACCGCTATCGCCCTGGGCCCTGAGGAAGTGGAAGATACCCTGAGAAGGTGCTTCGTTACCGGCTGTGACGAAGGTATCCGGCTGACCGACCCGGCTTTTGAAGGCTCAGACGCCACCGCCATCGCCCGAATTCTGCGGCAGGCAATTCAGGACACGCCATTCGACCTGATTCTTACCGGAGCACAGGCGGGTGATGATGGTTATGGACAGGTTGGACCTGCCCTGGCTGGACTTCTGGGCATCCCTCACGCGGTCCTGGTGACGAATATCGAAATAATAGACGGCAAGGCGAGAGCGCACCGCGAACTTGAAGGTGGCCTGGAGGAAGTGGTGGAGCTCAAGCTGCCAGCCCTGCTCACCATCCAGACCGGCATCAATGAGCCGCGCTACGTCAGCATCAAAGCCGTGATAAAAATGATGCAGAAGGAAGTAAAAACGTTAAGTCTGGCTGACCTGGGAATGAAAAAGGGGGATGTTGGCAAAGCTGGCTCTAAAACAAGGATAGACCGGTTGTCCCTGCCTCCGGTGACCAAGGAGATGGAAACATTGCCCAGCGAACCCCAGCCGGCAGCCGCCCGGCTGATAGAGATTATTAAAGACGAAGGAATGCTGGCTTAAATGAGCGGAATCTACGTGCTGGCCGAACATAGAAAAGGCGCAATCAGGGACATCACCTGGGAAATGCTGGCCAGGGGCAGGGAACTCGCTGAGCAGTCCAAAGATAAGCTAACTGCGGTGCTTTTAGGCTACCAGGTAGGCGATTTCGCCGCAGACCTGGCCCGGCGTGCCGACGAGGTGCTGGTAATCGAAGACGAAACGCTGGAGAATTTCAATGGTGCCATCTACCAGAACGTGCTGGCCAGACTGACCAGTGAACACCAGCCCACCCTCACTCTCATCGGACATACCGGCTTTGGTATGGAGTTGGTTGGACAGCCGGATGTATCCCTGACGACTGATTGTATCGACCTGCGCCTTGAGGATGGAGTCCTGAAGGC
>JAHJRU010000105.1 GCA_018830745.1 Chloroflexota bacterium | reverse complement strand
ATCCGACACGTCCAGCGATGTCAACTTAAACCGCCGCACTGGCGATACCAAGAAACAAGACTTAGTAAAAATTAATTATTATGTGCTATAATATGTTTTGTCTTATTTATCCATTACCCACTAACCATATTAAAAGGAGATAATAATGCCGGAAAGCCATAAAATTATTGTGTGGTTCAACGAGGTGACCAAAGATGATGTACCTCTAGTAGGTGGTAAAGGCGCTAACCTCGGCGAGATGACCAGAGCCCAGATACCGGTTCCACCCGGGTTTATTGTGACCGCTACGGCTTATTTCGACTTTATAAAGAAAGCAAATCTGCAGGATAGAATGCGCACCCTGTTGGAGCCCCTGGACACGAACGACACCCGGCAGCTGCAACAGGTGGCTAACCAGGTAAAGGAACTGATTTCAAACGCCCCTATGCCGCCGGAGATTGCCGATGAGATTAAGGCGGCTTATAGCAAATTACTGAATATTCACCCGGTGGGGAGGGGTTTGGTCGCGGTGCGCTCTTCAGCCACCGCCGAAGACCTGCCGGAAGCCTCTTTTGCCGGACAGCAAAGCACCTTCCTCAATGTAAGTGGCGAAAAAGAGGTGCTGGCTGCCGTCCAGAACTGCTGGGCATCCCTGTTTGAGGCACGAGCCATTTACTATCGGCACCATCAGGGTTTTGACCATTTTAGTGTGGGTTTGGCCGTGCCGGTGCAAAAGATGGTGCAGTCCGAATCCTCCGGAGTCATGTTTACCGTAGAGCCGGTAACCAGTGACAGTACCAAGATTATCATTGAAGCCGTGCTCGGTCTGGGTGAAGTCCTTGTCTCCGGAGAAGTAACTCCCGACCTATATATCCTGGAGAAAGCCGGACTTAAAATACGCAGCAAGAAAGTAGCCAAACAGGAGTGGCAGCTTGTCAGAAACCCCAAAGGTAATGGTGAAGACCCCAATATCCAGGTACCCCTCTCCCCGGAAAGCCAGGCACAGCAGAAGATACCCGATGAAGTGATAATCAAGCTAGCCAAGCTGGGTAAATACATAGAAGACTGGTACGAGTTCCCGCAGGACATAGAATGGGCAAGAGAGGATGATAAACTGTATATCGTTCAATCCCGCCCGGTCACCACTATCAAAGAGGCAGTTGCCGCTGAAACCGAAATTAATGAGCCGATACTCCTCGCGGGTACGTCAGCCAGCCCGGGTATGGCTGTCGGGCCGGTCCGCATAGTAACCGACCCCTCTCGGATAGACAAAGTCAAGGACGGTGACATCCTGGTAGCCGAAATGACTACCCCCGACTTTGTCCCCGCCATGAAACGAGCTGTAGCTATCGTCACTGACCGTGGCGGTAGAACCGCCCACGCCGCCATCGTCAGCCGTGAACTGGGTATCCCATGCATAGTCGGGACTGAAAACGCGACCACCACTCTGGTTGACGGCCAGTTAATCACCGTCGATGGCTCACGCGGTAAGGTATATCAGGGTAAAGTGACTAGGAGAACAATATCAGCCGTTACCGATATTCTCAAAGAACAACTCCAGACTAATACCAAGGTTTATGTCAACCTGGCACAGCCGGAGCTAGCCGAGAAAGTGGCTGCCCGCAATGTAGATGGCGTTGGCTTATTGCGTGCCGAGTTTATGATTGCCCAGATTGGCGAGCATCCACTTGCACAACCCTTTCGATGTAATGGAAGGATTAGCATTTACTCGGAAAGTTTGTTTGTTCTTACTTTCTCCAGTAATTTTTACAGACTGAGAAATCGGTACCATCAATATTTTGTTATATTTCTTGGCGATTTCCATCATTGCTAAGGTAGCTGCGGAACTAATAGAGCCGACACAGAAATCAACTTTTTCTTCTAATATTAAACGCTCCATTTTACGGGTTGCGATAGGAGGGGCATTCTCATCATCCTCATGAATAGCCTTCATTTTCCTGCCTAAGAGGCCCCCACCTTCGTTAATCTCGGCGATAGCCATTTCGATTGCATCTTTTTGGTTTTTCGCCATGGCTGAATAAGTTCCCGTGAAGCCGGAGATGGAACCGATCAGAATTGGCTTT
>JAHJRU010000104.1 GCA_018830745.1 Chloroflexota bacterium | reverse complement strand
TCAATGGTTCGGATGCCGCCTACAAACTGGCTATTCTAGCCACGCTAGCCTTTCACCGGGAGGTGCAGCCTGAAGATATCTACCATGAAGGGATTGCCAAGCTCCGCAGCCGGGATTTCCAGTACGCCAAAGAGCTGGGTTTTGCTATTAAACTGCTAGCCATAGCCAAACAGGGTGACGGTTCAATTGAGGTCCGGGTACATCCGGTTTTTATCCCCGAGGACTCTCTACTGGCTAAGGTCGACGAGGTAAATAACGCTATACTGGTTGAGGGGGACCTGGTAGGCAAAGTGCTTTTCTATGGACAGGGCGCCGGGGGCGCACCCACCAGCAGCGCCATATTAGCTGACATAGTATCCGCAGCACAGGATATCGTTACCGGTGTAGGTAATAGAATCCGCTGGAAGTTACAGACAGGTCAAGCCATCAAACCAATAAATGACATTGTTACCCGATATTATCTCAGAATGAACATCGCTGACCAGCCCGGGGTCCTGTCGCAGATATCCAAGGTTCTGGGGGACCACCGTATCAGTATTTCATCCGTCATCCAGAAATTAACCGACAAATCGTCTCAAACCGCTGAAATCGTCATCATGACTCACCCGGCTCAGGAGAAAGGCATGAGACAAGCCCTGGAGGAAATGACACGTCTGGCAGTAGTTAGGGAAGTCAGCAACTTTATAAGGGTAGAAGAGTGAAAGCTGGAGTACTGCTCAAGTACAAAGATTTCCTGCCGGTGACACCCCAGACTCCGATGTTTTCCATCGGCGAAGGAGATACGCCACTGGTCAGGTGCCCCCTGCTGGAGAAGGAAACCGGCTGCGGCGAGTTATATTTCAAACTGGAAGGCTGCCAACCCACCGGCTCTTTTAAAGACCGGGGGATGGTGGTAGCCATAGCTAAAGCCGTGGAAGCCGGCAGCCAGGCGGTAATGTGCGCTTCTACCGGCAACACCAGTGCCTCAGCCGCCGCCTTTGCCGCCTACTGCGGGCTTACCGCCATTATCGTTGTGCCCCAGGGTAATATCGCCCTGGGTAAGCTGGCGCAGGCTATCATCTACGGGGCAAAAATAATAGCCATAGATGGCAATTTTGACCAGGCGCTCCAAATAGTCCGCAGTCTAACCGATAAACATCCGGTTACATTGGTAAACTCAGTCAACCCGTACCGTATAGAGGGACAGAAAACTGCCTCCTTTGAGGTCATTGACGCTTTAGGGCGGGCGCCGGACTACCTGTTTATTCCCGTGGGCAATGCCGGTAATATTACCGCCTACTGGAAAGGCTTTGTGGAGTATCATCAGGCAGGTAAAGCCATGAATCGACCCAAGATGATGGGTTTTCAGGCTGAGGGAGCTGCCCCTATCGTTCGCGGCCACGCCGTCGAGCGCCCGGAGACGGTAGCCACCGCCATAAGAATCGGCAACCCGGCCAGCTGGCAGAAGGCAGTAGCGGCCCGGGACGAGTCCGGTGGTATTATTGACATGGTCAGCGATACCGAGATTCTAGCCGCCCAGCGGCTTCTGGCTGCCAAAGGCGGCATTTTCGGCGAGCCAGCCTCAGCCGCCTCCCTGGCCGGCCTGATAAAGCTCGCCAGGTCAGGTATGGACTTTTCCGAAAAGACAGTCGTGTGCGTGGTTACGGGCACCGGGCTCAAGGACACCGAGGCCGCACTCAAAGGAGCCGAGCCTTTCCTGGAATTGCCGCCCAACCTGGCCACCATAGAACAAGCCCTCGGCTGGGGTTAATTAACGGTCGCAGGAGGTTTCTCCAATGCCCAAGATAATAATCGAGGATATAGGGCGATTCAACCATCAGTATCCCAAAACAGTATCGATTGTGACCGCCCAGTCTAACGGACAGAGCAATGCCCTGGCGGTAGCCTGGCATACCGCTATTTCCTTCAAGCCGCCTCGCTACGGCGTAGCCATATCCTCCACCTGGTCTACTTACCAGCTAATTGCCGCAAGCAAGGAGTTCGGGGTTAATTTTATGCCCTTTGAGGCAGCGGAAAAGATCGCTGCGGTGGGTGGCAGTGGCGGTCGTTATGTAAACAAGTTCGAGCAGTTCAATCTGGCTACAGAAAAACCCCTCAAGACATCGGTGCCTATTCTTGAGGCAGCCTATGCGGCTTACGAGTGCAAGCTGGTTGACGACCAGAATTATGGCGACCACCACATGCTCGTGGGAGAGATAGTAGCGATACATATGCTTGAGGAAGCCTTTACCGGCGAGGGTATCCTGGACTTGAACCGCGTCAATCCGGCACTATTCATGGGGATAGATTACTATACCAGCACGGACAGGAAAAGCCTGAAATTCCTTGACCGCAAGACCTATGGCCGCAGATGAAGGAGGACCCATAGTGATTAATGAACAGCAAATCAAAGAAGCCGTAAGCTCTATTATTGCCGCTATCGGGGAAGACCCCAATCGTGATGGCTTACTGGATACGCCACAAAGAGTAGCTGAAATGTATTCCGAGCTTTTCATGGGCATTAATAGAAACGCCGCCGAGGAGCTGTCGACTGGTTTTGACCTGGGACACCGGGAGATGATAGTGGTAAAAGATATCCCCTTTTACTCCATGTGTGAGCATCACCTCTTACCGTTCTACGGTGTAGCCCACATAGGTTACATTCCTAATCTCAACGGACGCGTGGTTGGTATCAGCAAGCTGGCTCGAGCCGTGGAGATAATCGCCCGACGCCCCCAAATTCAGGAGAGAATGACCACCGAGATTGCCGATGCCATTGTCGATGGGCTCGACCCCTCCGGAGTAGCCGTCGTCATCCAGGCGGAGCACCTGTGCATGATTATGCGCGGCATCAAGAAAGCCGGCAGCGCTATCATCACCTCAGCCATCCGAGGCGCCTTCCGCAGTCACCCGGAGAGCCGGGCCGAATTCTTCTCGCTGATAGGCAAGTAATCTACTCACCCATTACCTGCAGTATAATCTGTCTTGTCCGCGGTCGATTATCAAAATCGACAACCACTATCTGTTGATAAGTGCCCAGGGTCAGCCTTTTCTCTGCCAATGGGATTACCAGCGATGGTCCCAGCAGTGTAGCCCGGAGGTGAGAATACCCGTTATTCTCGTTCCACTGAAATTCGTGCTCATATATAGCATCCTTGGGCACGTTTCTCTCCCACATTTTCTGGAAGTCGGAAAGCAATCCAGACTCATACTCAATAGTGGCTATGGCTGCCGTCGAACCGGGGACAAACAGGGTAACTATTCCGTTACTGATATATGTCCCGGCTACCAGTTCCTGCACTTCACGGGTAATATTAACGATGTAAACGTGACTCTCGGTCTCCAACGGATTAGTCTGGAGCCTTATCGTCCTGGTGATTACTATGGTTATCACCTCCCGTGTCCAGGTCTACCAGGGTACTAGGAAAAACCAGTTACAACCGCGCATTTCTGGCTTCGACCGCCCTCTTGACCCGCTCAAGATAATCGGCACCATAACCCTCTATCCGCCAGTCAATTACCTCGTCCAGGGGCAGGTCGTCATAATGTCCACGGTCCAGGACATATTCAATATGGGGCTCCCCGTCCAGACTGTGTGAGGGCAGAATAGCGTGATTGACACCGTCAAACTCTACCAAAACAAGTCTCTTTCCCTCGCAAAGCTGCCGGTCGTATATTGGAGACACCTTAAGCCATTTTCCGCCGAGATATAGCTCATTATAGCCATGGGAGACAAACAGGTCTCCCCCTAGTAATCCCTTGATCTTATCCGAAGCCAGGGGATTACGGATAACCGCAAACCGCAGGCGGGCGGGAATACCCACAGCCCGTGCCAGGGCAGCCAGTACAATGGCTTTCTGGATGCAAAATCCCTCCCCCCTGGCCATAGTGGCACTAGCCCGATAGTCATCAAGGAAATCGCTTAAAGCGTAGAAATTATATCTCACCTCATCTCTGACGAACCGGAAAAGGCTTTTCGCTTTATCGGTAGCACTTCCCTGACCTTCGGTTAGCTGATTGGCTTTGCGCTTTACCGATTCATTATCACAATCAATTGCTGCGGTCGGTCTCAGGTATTTCTCCATCCATTACTCCCAAAAATGCGACGGGGCGGACGGCTTCCAGTTACCCAGCCATTTATCCCCCCGGACGAAAACCGGGTCCAACCATGGTGTACGTTTTACTCCCCACCGCACCAGGTCATGCAGCTTACCCGGCGGCTTGTTAAACGGGCATACCCGGATACAAACTCCACAATCAGTGCCACTCCGCGCCATAAAGGTAAAACAGTTCCCCGCATCGAGCGGCCACCTTAGCAGTCCCTCTCGATTACACGAATCGTTGGTCTTAGCCGTCGGCGGTGCCTTCATAATCGCCTTTCCCGGACAGTATCGGGCACACTGGGTGCATTTCAGGCAAAAATCCCAAACACCAAAATCAATCGGCTCATCCGGTATCAACGGCATATCGGTAAAAACCTTATGCAGCCGCACCCGCGGACCATACTGCGGCGTCATCAACACCCCCATACGCGATAGCTCACCCAGCCCGGCGTCTATAGCCAGTGGTATGCTGGTGGCCGTAT
>JAHJRU010000103.1 GCA_018830745.1 Chloroflexota bacterium | reverse complement strand
GACTATTGACCTGGTGGTGCTCAGTCACCCCCAGGCCGACCACACTGCCGGTCTGCTGGAGGTGTTGCAGAGGTACCGGGTTGAACAGGTGCTTTACCCTGCTGTGGGGGAGGAGTCTTTGCTATCCGACCGGTGGCTCGGGCTTATCGGGGGAAAGGGTATCAGGAGCACCATAGCGCGGGCTGGGCAGCGGATGGTCCTGAGTGGTGGGGTTATTATAGAGGTGTTAAATCCGCCGGCGTCTTTGTCGAGTGATGCAGAATCTGACCCGAACAATGAGGCGGTGGTATTGCGGGTAAGCTTCGGCAAGGTGAGCTTTTTGCTTACCGGGGATATAATGCGGGCAGCCGAGCTTGAACTGATAATGCGCCGTGCCGACCTGGCTAGCACGGTATTGAAAGTAGCCCATCATGGCTCGGATACTTCCACCACACCTGAGTTCCTGGCGGTGGTTGCCCCTCACCTGGCGGTTATATCTGCGGGAAAGGATAACCGCTTCGGTCATCCCGGTACGGCGGTTTTGGACAGGCTGGTGGAGGAGGTGGGGAGGGGAAATGTGTTTCGGACGGACGAGGATGGTAATGTCGAGTTCATTACCGATGGTGAGAAACTATGGGTGAAGGTGGGGTCTTGACAACACGGGGGATGGGGATTATGATTTGCCCACCAAAAGGTGCATGGCAATACATAATAAGGAGGTGTAGACATGGAGAAAAAATACAAGTTCCTGTACACCGCGGCGACTGTTTTTAAGGTACTTGGGTGGGTAGTCCTAGTTGTAGGTATCATTCTTTCTATCGGAATAGGTGTTGCGATGGGCACTATGGGTTTCAAAGTGCCAGGCGAACTGCCAATGTTTGGTGGCTTTGCGGCTATTTATGTTGTTGGTGGCATAATCTATGCTGTAGCAGGTTGGATAAGTTTATTGGCGTCTGCGCAGATTCTGTACCTGCTGATAGACCTGGAACAGAACACCCGCGAAACGGCGGAGCGGTTGAAAACTGGAAGTACAGGTTAGCCCTGCATTAATTAAATGGAAGCTAGGCGTTCCACTAACCTTTTGACCGGCAATTGCGTTATAATAAGTGGAGTCCGTGATTACCGGAGGATATGCTATGAAAAAGTTGTTGCCAGTAATAACTGCCATACTTATATTGGTGCTTGTGGCGCCGGTTGCCTGCGCTAAAGCGCCTGAGTCAGCACCAGCCTTTGCCCCACCCCCGATGCCGGCACCGGCACCTGCGCCACGAATATCGCTAGAGAAGGGGGACAGTTCAGGTAGTGCGTTGCCCACGGTAAATGAAGAGCGGATGATTGTCCGCAATGGGGATATATCACTGGTAGTTAAGGATGTGTTGGAAGCTCGTGACGCAATTGCCCGGCTGGCTGTCAGCCTGGATGGTTATGTGGTGTCTTCAAGTATTGCGGGGGAGGAAGAGGGGATGAGGGGGAATATCGCTATCCGGGTGCCGGATAATAAATTTGAAGAGGCGCTTTCTGAGTTCAGAAATCTGGCGGTAAGGGTGAGGTCGGAGAGCACCGGCAGCCGGGACGTTACCGAAGAATACGTTGACCTGAAGTCAAGGCTCAAGAATGCGGAAGCCACCGAGAGCCAGTACCTGGAGGTTCTGGAAAAAGCCACCGACGTAGAGGATATTCTCCGTGTCTACGAAAGGCTATCCCAGGTGCGGCGGGAGATAGAGCAGGTAAAGGGGCAGATGCAGTATCTTGAGCGAACTTCGTCAATGAGCTTGATTTCAGTCAGTCTCATGCCTGAGGTAAGTGCCAAGCCGGTGATTAGTGCCGGATGGAGTGCCCTGGAAATCCTCAAGTCTGCCGTTCGGGGCATTGTAACCTTCGGGCAGTGGCTGGTTACCCTGGCTATCTGGCTGGTGATATTCAGCCCGATATGGGGAGCCGTCGCTGGCTTTATTTACTGGAGGCGGCGGAAGAGGAAAGCCGCTTAGTGACCTCTGCCTCGCTCATACCGTCAACGTGGATAAACTTGCGGCGGCTGGTATGGCCCTTGACAATGCTCAAATGACTCCTGCTTATGCCGAGCACCCGGCTGAGTAAGGCTAAAAGCTCCGCATTGGCTTTCCCTTTTACCGGCGGCGCCGACACTTTTACCTGCCACGCGTCATCAGAGAAGCCCACCAACTCACTCTTCCCGGCGTTGGGGTGAACGCATACTGAAATAGGCATGTCCACTACGGTAATTTATCTAATCGTATCCGCCGCCGCTACCCTTAGAGGCTATGCTGCCGAGGAGCAGAATGGCGGCTATGGAGAACAAGAGTTCCCAGGTAAAGGCGGGATGCAATGGGGGGAACACCTCGATGGTGGTAAGGATACCCATTACGGCACTTAATGCGCCCAGTAGACCCAGAACCAAAGCGAAAGTTCCCATGTTAAGCCCTCCTTGCTGCGTTAACCAGCCTGCGCTTTATTTTAGCCCCTAGTTCCGATATAATTCAATAGGGAGGGCAGGGAAGTTATGAAGTTGACGGAAAATTTCTTCTTTTATCCGGAACATGGCATGCTGGATTGTAATACCTACGTGGTCAAGGATAGCATAAGCGCTATTATCGACCCCGGCTATTCGCAATATCTGCCGGCACTGCTTGGAGCTATGCGTGACGATGGCATTGAAGCCAAGGACATTGACATTATAATAAATACGCACCTCCATGCCGACCACTATTGGGCCGACGAAGATTTTAAGGAAATGTCTGACGCCAGGATTATCTGCCATCCGCTGCATAAAAAGCACTACGATATAAATGTCCGCGATGTCGCCGGATTTTTTGGCTTCCCTCCCGTGGAGTTTAAAGAAGACAGCTGCCTGGATGACCATAAGTTTGAGGTAGGCGGCATTGAGTTTGAGCTTATCCACTCTCCGGGACATTCTCTGGATAGTATCTGCTTCTATTGCCGGGAGCAGAAAGTGCTAATCTGTGGCGATGTTGTGTTCGATCAGAATACCGGCCGGGTTGACCTGCCCGGTGGCCGCAGTGATGACCTCAAGCACTCCATAGAGGAGCTGGCACTGCTGGACATCGACTATCTACTCCCCGGTCACATGGGCATCGTTCAGGATGGACAGAAGGTCAAGGACAACTTCGACTTTGTCAAAAAATACGTATTTAGCTGGTTGTAGATGATGGAATCATTTGAGATAGGACCCATCAGGCCTCCCAGCGAGGCCTATTCTTTGCTCATCCGGGCTACCAGGAACTGCTCCTGGAACCGGTGCAAGTTCTGCCCGGTATATAAAGGGCAGAAGTTTGAATTGCGCTCCGTGGAGGAGATAAAAAAGGATATTGAAACCGCCCGGGTGATACAGGATAAGATAAGGGAGATATCGTGGAAGGCTGGCCACGGGGATAGCCAGGTAAGGGAGGCGGCGGCATCGGTTCTCAACAGCCCACCCAATGAAGCCTATCATAACGTTGCCCTGTGGCTGTATGCCGGCGGGGAGAACTGCTTTTTGCAGGATTCCAATACCCTGATAATGAAGACGCCAGACCTGGTTGAAGTAATCAGGTTTCTCAAGGAAACTCTGCCCAGCATCAAGCGGATAACGAGCTATGCCCGGTCTGATACGGCGGCCAGGAAGACACTGGAGGAACTGACCCAACTGCGTGAAGCCGGGCTTTCCCGCCTTCACATCGGGCTGGAGTCAGGCTATGACCCGCTGCTTGATTACGTGGAGAAGGGTTCTCCGGCGGCTAAAAGCATAGACGGCGGTAAAAAGGTGGTGGCGTCAGGCATCTCGCTGTGTGAATACGTTCTGCTGGGGCTGGGGGGAGAAAAAATGTGGCGGGAGCATGCCCTGGACACGGCCAAGGCTCTGAACCAGATAAATCCGGACTTCATCCGGGTCAGGACGCTAACGGTTAAGAGAGGAATGCCCCTGTTCGATGAGGTGGAAAAGGGTAACTTCGTCCGTGCCACCGATGAAAGGATTGTTGAGGAGGAGCGGCTGCTGATTGAGAACCTCACCTGTAGCTCCAACTTTGTCAGCGATCATATTACCAACCTGTTGCAGGAGGTAGAGGGCAAGCTGCCGGAGGATAAAGAGAAGATGCTGGCGGTTATCGATAGATTCCAATCATTACCGCCGGAAGACCGGACTGATTTCATACTGGGCCGCAGGATGGGCATCTACACTTCAGTGGATGACCTCGACGATTTGCACCGCCGGGACGTGGTAGAGAAGGCTAAGGGCCGGCTCAATTCCGAGGGTAACGGCATCGATGACAAGGTAATCTACTCTTTGATGGAGAGATTCATCTAGCTATGGCTGGTCTGGAACAGGAGATAGGCAGCCTGCTTCACCGGAAGGGGCTTACCCTGGGAGTGGTGGAGTCGGCTACCGGCGGACTGATATCTCACCTGATAACCGATGTCCCCGGCAGTTCTGACTACTATAAGGGGTCGGTCACCGCCTATAGCAACGAGACCAAGATAAACGCAGTCGGCGTAAAAGAAGATACCATCAATGCCTACGGCGCAGTGAGCCACCAGGTGGCTGAGGAGATGGCGGAAGGGGGGAAAAAAGCCCTGGCGGTTGATATATGTCTGGCGGATACCGGTATTGCCGGGCCGGGTGGGGCTACGCCGGGAAAGCCGGTGGGACTGTTCTTCATTGGTTTGTCACACCCCTCCGGTACTTATAGCCAGGAGCATCACTTTAGCGGTAACCGGGAGCAAAACAAGCAGAGCGCCGCTGAAGCCGCATTAGGCTGGTTACGAGAATACCTGACATCCCTGAAGTAAAGAGGCTATTTGGCAGGGGAATTAAGGGGGGTGAGGTAGATAAGTATCTAAAATCCAGTCTGATTGCCAATATCACCTCTCAATGCTATACTTTGGGAAACGTAAATCGGGAGATGCCAGTTGAAAAGAGTTGACGGCCGTGCCTGGGATGAGCTGCGTCCGGTAAAAATAACCCCCAAATACCAGAGCTTTGCCGAAGGCTCGGCGTTGATAGAGATGGGCAAAACACAGGTGTTGTGCGCCGTCAGCGTGGAGAACCGGGTGCCGGCGTTCATGAAGGGGCAGGGCACCGGCTGGATTACGGCGGAATATGCCATGTTGCCCCGTTCCACCACTACCCGCACCCCCCGTGATTCGGGCAAGGGCGGGCGGAGTCGGGAAATACAGCGCCTCATCGGGCGTTCATTGCGCGCCATTGCCGATTTCAAGGCTATGGGCGAGAGGACCTTTATCGTGGATTGTGACGTCCTGCAGGCAGACGGCGGTACCCGGACGGCATCTATCACCGGCGCTTATGTTGCCCTTTACCATGCCATGCAGACCCTGGCCAATATGGGGATGCTGTCATCGGTGCCGCTTAAGAGCCCGGTGGCGGCTACCAGCGTGGGCATAGTTAATACCTATATGATGCTTGACCTGTGCTACGACGAGGACTCCAACGCCGGAGTTGACTTTAACGTGGTGATGACCGGCGAGGGCGAGTTTGTGGAAGTTCAGGGCACGGCTGAAACCAAGCCGTTCACCAAGGACAACATCGACTCCATGCTGTCTCTGGCGGAGAAGGGCATCCGGCATTTATTCGAGGTGCAGGAAGCCGCCCTGGCGGCTATCAAGACGGGGCGCTAAGGGCGCACCTGCCCGTCGCCGAAGATAATCCATTTGTAGGTAGTTAATTCTTTCAGTCCCATCGGGCCTCGGGCATGCAGCTTCTGGGTGCTGATGCCGACCTCTGTCCCCAGTCCGAACTGACCGCCATCGGTGAAGCGGGTGCTGGCATTGGCATAGACGCAGGCGGCATCTACTTCATTGACGAAGCGCATAGCCGATTCATAGTCCTCGGTAATGATGGCTTCGGAGTGGCCTGAGCCGTAGCGCTCGATGTGTTCCAGTGCCTCATCGAGGGAGTCGACCACCTTGACGGCGGCAACCAGTGATAGAAACTCCTTGCCCCAGTCCTCTTTTTTAGCCGCTGCGATTTTCAGGTTAGGTTGTGACTTGAGGATAGACAGGGTGGACTCATCGCCGTGTATCTCGACGCCGGCTTTAGCCCACTCGGCGGCTATCAGCGGCAGGTAGCGCGGGGCAATTTTGGCGTGGACCAGCAGGG
>JAHJRU010000014.1 GCA_018830745.1 Chloroflexota bacterium | reverse complement strand
GTCATTCTTAAACCCTTGGCTTCAGAGCCAGACGATTGGTTTGCCCCCGGCACAATTCCACAATAGTTAGCGAAGGACGATTGGCTATGGAAGCGAGCGGGGTCTCCAACTGTTGCCAGAAAAATAGGGGCGGTATGATCGCCAACGCCTGGTATGGTCCGCAGATTATCCGAAGGATGAAGTTCCATGTACAACTTCTCAAGACGTTTGGCTATGGCGGCGGACTCAGCCTCTTCTATCTCCATGAGCCTCAGCTCGCGGGATATCTCATCCTGAAGAGCAGAAAAGAAGTCGTCATCTATCGTCCCAACAGAACTGGAGGCCTTATACAGGGTCGCTACTTCTCGACACGCGAGATAGACTCCGTGGCTTTCTACAGACGCTTCAATCTTGCAGTGCCTTCTTGCCTTGGTCAAAAAGGCACAAAGAGCTTTCTCACCGCTGCGAACCACAGCCAATGGATTAAGGCGAGAACGGAGAAAAGCCCTGGCGTGGGCTGACCATGAATCTGAAAATGTACTCCGTATCCCTGGAAAATGTCCATCCACAATAGACCCGATCCTCTTCTTGCGACCCGCAATATCATTCTCCAGCCGCCTCCGCTGACGGGCGAGGCGTTGTATGGCATAGATTTTACCCGGGGGAAAGTAAATCTCCTCCAATTTCTCAGGGTCGATGAAGGGCATCTTGGCGAGGGTAAGAGAGTCGATTTTATCACTTTTAGATGATCGGTTCAGGTACTTTCGCAGGGCAACCACCTTCTGCGCTTGGACCCTTACCAGTCGAGAATCAGGATGCCGCGACTTGAGATAGACCGCAACCAGGAGCCAGGCTAAACCGGTAGGCTCGAAGATAATGACAGGATTAGACCCGTTGCTGAAAACACGCTCCTCCAGTTTCGCCAATCCTGCCCTGGTAGTATCAAAACTGAAGCCGTCACACATCTGTGCCCGTTCGTCCAGGCACCGTACTTTGTGCTCTCCGATGCCGCCCAGGTCGATGCCCACACTTTTGATCATAAATACCTCTCCTTTAGCATTTTTCAGGCTCCGCAGTAACGAGCCGGCATCCCTCTCCCACGCTCGTTTGATTCCGGGGCTATCTCTGCGATACCCCAATTTCCTAAATCGGGACTGTCGAGGGCCGGCAGGCAATCTATTTTGCGGGACAGTCTCAAGCTCCCCAGCTATTTCTTCACCTCACCGGAACCTGTTGGCCTTATCTTACACAGAGGCGAAGCATGAAAGCTACCGATAGTGACATTGGACTCCCCACCTAGTTCTTCACCTCGCCGGCAGTGGTAGCTTTGAACTCCCCAGCGCGTTCTTCACCTCGCCGACCCCCCAAATACATCAATAATTATTACCTGCATAACCCCTCCCCCCTATTGTAAAACGAGCGCGTTCTTGAAATATCCCTTTTTGACTTATTGTTGGATAATGAGGTAAATCAGTTTCAAAAAACGGACAACTGGATTGTGAACAAAGTTTCTCTGACTCGCAGCGCAGTTTCTTGAAGTCGGCTGTCTCTCTGAAGGCTTCCAGAAGCTATACTTTTTCTTTGAGACGCTTATATCCCTGTCCTCCAGGCAATAGCCGTGTTACCGTTTCCGTATATTCTCGACGGGTTACCATATCAATGCAGCGGGAAAGGTCAGGAGTTAGCTCAATCTTAAGCACGAAATATCTCCAACCACTGCATCACAATGCCTATTCCAACATTCTTCGGTCAGACAAGAGACCGTTCACCCGACCCACTGGAATCTCTGGCGCTAGTGCAGTTTCACTTCCACACCCGTTGGTCAAGGATGGCCTTGCTACCTTCGGGTATGGTTCCCCTGGCTATAATTTCCACCTTATCCGGCCTGACGCGGCACAGATTCTGGAAATCCTTCATCAGGCTACTGGACAACTGCTTCTTATCGATAGTGTCATCTTTAAGTTCGATGTTTATAGTTATCACATCAGCGTTGTCATGTAGTGATACCACTACCTGGAACCGGGAAATCTGGTCGAACCGGGACATTACCTCCTGCAACTGTCTGGGGTGGATGAACATGCCTCGGGCTTTCACCTCTTCACCGACTCTTCCCAGTACACCCGTTAGTCGGTAAGACGTTCTGCCGCAAGGGCAGGGTTCGGTAATATAGGAAGAAAGGTCACCGGTACCGTAGCGAATTAAGGGAAAGATTTCATTGAAGGGCGTGACAATCACTTCACCGACCTCACCTGGCCCCAGTTGACGGCCGGTCTGGGGGTCGACAATCTCCACAATCAACTCTTCCGGGATGTGCATACCTGATTTCTGGAGACATTCGTAGGCCAGAGTACCGTGCTCGGCAGTTCCGTAGCCCTGAGCAACACT
The DNA here is from genome assembly GCA_018830745.1 of Chloroflexota bacterium. Taxonomy (GTDB): domain Bacteria; phylum Chloroflexota; class Dehalococcoidia; order Dehalococcoidales; family JAHJRU01; genus JAHJRU01. The sequence continues at coordinate 11,261 of JAHJRU010000014.1, read as the reverse complement.
GAGACCATAATCTTGCTCAAAGCTCTGCCTTAATGATGGGGATAGCATCTCGGCAATAAACCAGGCGTGCTTGAGATGGAAGTCCCGGCGGAAATCATAGCCTAGCTCTTCCGCTCGTTTGATGATTAAGCCGAGAAAACTGGGGGTGCCTACATAGCAGGTGACCTTGAGGTCACGCAGGACCTCAAGCTGGATTTCCGTGTTACCTACTCCCATGGGCACCCACGTAATACCAAGCCTGGTGAGGGTCTCCGCCATTCTGATGCCAGCCGGCACCATATGAAAGGAAAAAGTAATAATGGCAATATCACCCGGTCTGAATCCAGTGGCATATAGTGCCTTGGCGCAGATTTCAAACTGCTCATCATAATCCTCAGGTTCATAAATAGGCCCGGGGGAAACGAAGATCGTCTTGGGTTTGGGCACTGCCAGAAACCCGCCCAGGGGGGGATTCGCTTTCTGGTATTCGGAAAAGTCATCCTTTCTGGTGATGGGAATCTTCTCCAGGTCTTTTACCGTGTTGATTTGGTCTGGAGTAACACTGGCGCGATCCATTTTTTCTTTGAACGCAGGAGCATTCTGGTAGGCATACGCTACGGTATCCTTGAGCCTTTTATTGAGGTAAAGTTCCCTCTCCTTAACGGACATCGTTTCTTTGGCATCATAGTAATCGTTTTCCATCTTCAAGCTAACTCCGGGTGTATTGGGGGTTCTTGCTCTTTAGCCCAGCCACCGTTTTCTTCTTTTATAGTGTTTTACTTCACGGTAGCTCTTCTTTTCACCCACCTGGCTGAGGCCCATATAGAACTCTCGCACGTCTTCGTTATCTTTTAGTTTCTCGGCGGTTCCATCAAGAACTACCTTGCCATTCTCCATTACATAACCGTATTCCGCTATGGAGAGAGCCGCCATGGCATTTTGCTCTACCAGCAGAATGGATGTTTTCTCCTCGGCGTTAAATTGTTTCACTATTTCGTATATCTCCTGCACCATTAGTGGGGCTAACCCCAGGGAGGGTTCATCCAGAAGCATAAGCTTGGGGTGAGCCATGATGGCACGCCCCATCACCAGCATCTGCTGCTCGCCGCCGGAAAGATAGCCGCTTGTCTTGTTACGCAGGAGCTTTAGCTTGGGGAAGTAGCGGTAGACCCTTTCAATGTCTTCTTTTATGCTGCTGCCATCGTGGCGGAGGTAGGCTCCTATCCTCAGGTTCTCCTCGGCGGTGAGATGCTCAAAGAGCCGTCTTCCCTCCATCACCTGGACGATACCCAGGCCGACTATGTCCTCGGGGTCCATCCGGTCTATTCGCTGGTCGGCAAATTCAATGCTACCGTCGGTTACTTCTCCCTCCTCGGTATGCAGCAGCCCGGATATAGCCTTGAGGCTGGTAGTCTTACCAGCGCCATTACTACCCAGGAGAGCGATAATTTTCTGGTCTGGTACCTCAAGCGACATACCTTTCAATACCAGGATGGCATTGAGATACATCACCTCGATATTACTTAAAACTAGCATATTCTTTTACTTCGGTGGGGAGAGCCCCAAGCGGAGCCCTCCCCAAAAACGAACCTATTCGACGTACATGCCAGGATGAGGTTTCTTGGGCGTGTACGATGGTACGTAGTATTTCCGGTCGACTCTCATGAAGTCGCCGATAGGTAGACGGGTTGTTCTCGCGGCATCCCAGGCGGCCGGTCTGACCAACTCGACACCGATGCGGTCGCCCTCATAATCAGCGAAACTGAGGTCGCCGGAGACAAGGTTTTCGGTTATTTTGAGTCCCATAAGGCCCTTCTGGATAATTGCTTCGCCATCCAGGTTGGCCCAACCCACATTCCCCACGGCGCGTTCAATGGCGGCGGCAATTACCTTCATACAGTTCCAGCCGGAGTTGTATGACCCCTCGTCTTCCTCAACCGAATGCCAGATATGACCGTATTTCTCTATCATCCAGTCGTTGCGCTGACGAATACCGTCAAACTTGTCCATTTCGTGCCATGCGCCCCATGGGGTCTCGCCGTAGGCGAACTTGGCGGCGTCAGGAGCAGCCTGCATGCTGGCGATGTAGAAAGCGCAGTCGTTGAGCAGGGGCACTATCTTACCCGGGGTGGCTATGGCTTCCTCAAGGGGTGCCAGCATACCCAATTCAAGCATCTGCTTGAGGGCGATACCGGAGGAGGAGGCGCACAGGGAAACAAAGATGACGTCGGCGCCGGCATCAACCAGTCTCTTTAGCTGGGTGGTGTAATCCAGGGTCGGCGGCGGCACGATTTCTGTGCCCACCATCTCGATGCCGTTCTCATCGGCATACTTGTACATTCCAGGCAGACCACCCTTGGTATAGGCGATATCCCATGCCAGGAAGCCTATCTTCCATGCCCGGCCCATCTTGGCGCGGTCCCATACCTGGGTATCAAACCAGATAATCTGGGTAAGGGTTTCTCCCGGGTTGGCCACATTGTTAGCCCAGACGATGTCGCTTGGCGGTGAGTAAAGGGACATATTCATTGCCTGGGTGACGATGGGTATCCGGTCTTCCTCGGCCAGCTTCTTGATGGCGAAGGTAAGGCCGGAGGAAACGGCGCTCATGACCAGGACGTTTTGATCCTTGAATCTCTTGTAGGCACTGACCGCCAGGGAAGCATCCTGCTTGACGTCGGCCCAGAGCACCTCTACCGGCACGCCATCAATGCCGCCCTCCTTCTTATTGAGCATCTCGGCGTAATCCTTGAACCCGGCCAGGATTGGGGGAGAAATGGAAGCATAGGGACCGGTAAGGTCGGTCAGACGTCCTACCTTAACCGAGTCTGGCTTCCCTGCCGCTGGTGCTGAAGGAGCCTCCTGGGTACAGGCGGCGAGTAGTGGCGTTACCAGCAGCGATACCGCCAAAAAGCCAAGCAGTGCTGCTCTAATCACCTTTCTTTGTGTCATTGTTATCTCCTTTAAGTTGTAAAAATTCAGGCTCAAAAACCTTTCCCGGTAGCTCTTCACATATTATCACCTCCCCTGTCTTAAGCAGATTAGTAACTAAACGGTAATAGCCGGTAGTATAGCTTGAATAGTTCCCAGCGATGGTGTATCCCCCTGGGCTCGAAAACTATGAAAACGGCAATCACCAGCCCGGTAATCAGCAGCCCCAGAGCAGCGAATAGCTGGTGGGATACGCCGGGGAACCAGTTGCCAAGCATGGGGGACAAGATGGTTATCCATTCCAGTAACATAACGTAGGAGACAGCGCCAAAAATGGCACCGGTTATGCTGCCTAAACCTCCCACAATTAAAAAGCCCAGCCACCATATAGAATCCATCAGGGGGTAGTGGTCGGGGAAGGCAGAGCCTATGTGATATATCTTAAGCCAGCCGGCAACCCCGGCAAATACACAACAGATGAAGAAGGCGAGCAGTTTGTAGTAAGACAGGTTGATGCCCAGGACTTCGGCTGCCAGGTCATTATCTCTTACGGCGACGAAAGCCCGCCCGGTGCGTGTACGAACCAAGTTCTTGGCGAAGAAGACCATAACTATGGTGATTATCATTATCAGATAAAAGAATTTCTCCTCGCTGTCGAAGACGAAACCGCCGATGGCTGGTCTTTCCACCTCCAGTCCGGTTATGCCACCGGTTAATTTGCCGCCATGATTAAAGGCATAGAGAATCATGAACTGGGCACCTAGGGTAGTCATAGCGAGGTAAAAGCCTTTAACCCTTAATGCCGGCAGGCCGAAAATCAAGCCGATAAAGCCGGCGGTTATGGCAGAGAAGGGCAGGGTTGCCCAGGCAGACCAGCCTAAATGGTGCCCCAGGGCGGCGGCGGTATAAGCGCCCACGCCGACAAAGGCAGCCTGGCCGATAGATATTTGCCCGCAGTATCCGGTAAGGATGTTAAGCCCCAGCATGGCAACCAGGGTGTAGCCGATGGTATTGGCTAACGTTAGCCAGTGGTCGGAGACGTAGAGAGGAAGGGCGAATAGAGCAATTAGAAAGGTAATGAACGCGCCCCACTGGAAGCGAGTGCGTATTATCGCCATGTCCTGCTCGTAGCTCATATTGAAGGTGCCGGCTGGTAGCATGCTATATCCTTTCTATCCTCCTCAAGCCGAATAATCCATAAGGCCAGATGAGCAAGGAGACAATGGCTATCGCGAAAGCAAAAACCTCGGAGATGCCTCCCCCTACCAGCGGGTCAATATACCCGCTTGCCAGTCCTTCGGCAATGCCGATGATAAGCCCGGCGACGATTGCCCCGGGTATGGATTCAAGCCCTCCCACCAGCACCACTGCTATCGACTTCAAACCTACCTGGCTTAAATCCAGGGTGACGCTGGTTATGCTGGCCAGGATAATACCGCCCACGCCGGCCACTATGGCGCATATAGCCCAGGATTGGGCGAAGACGCTTTTAACCCTTATCCCGGTGCCACGGGCTAGCTGGTGGTCCTCAGATGTAGCCCTCATTGCCAGGCCCGCCGTGGTATAGCGGAAAAAGTAGGTGAAGAGAATCAGCAGAATGGCTACGGTGACGAATCCCCATACGTACTCCTGGCGAATGACAATATCGCCCAGCTGCACCGGTTCAGCCGGGAAGAGGCGCGGCTGATAGACCTTGGAGATGGCGCCCCATATCAACATCACCGTGCCCCGCAGAATGACCGAGAGGGCAATGGTCATCATAATCACGCCCAGAATGGGTTGACCGATTAATGGCCGCAGGGCGATGCGCTCGATTAGCAAGCCCAGGATAGCGCCAGCTATTATTGTTGCCAGGAAAGTAGCCCAGAGAGGCCAACCCGCGTCGCGGGCGGTCCAAGCGACGTAGGCGCCTACCAGCAGAAACTCGCCCACGGCAAAGTTGAGAATGCGCGAAGATTTATAGACCAGTACGAAGCCCAGGGCTACCAGGCCATAAATAAAACCCAGGCTGATTCCAGTAATCACATATCCAGCGAGCTCTCCCATTAATCACCTATGTCCATAGTGTTTATTTTAACCGTGGTCTTAATGGCACCTTTCCGGCCATCGCGGTAGGTTATCTGCGCCTCGGCTTCGAATTCCGTCTGATTATTGTATAGCGCCTCGATTTGCCCACCGTAGCGCTCTTCAAGAAAACCTCTTCGGAGCTTCCTGGTTCTGGTGAGCTCGGCTTCATCCGGGTCTAACTCCTTGTGCAGATTGGCAAACGTTTTGATGCGGGAAAACCTGGGGATACTCCTGTTCACTCTCTCAATATCCTTGCTCACCAGATTGATGATTTCCGGTTTCTGGGACAGGTCGGTGAAGGTGGTGTAAGGAACATGATTGGATTCCGCCCAGCGGCCGCAGTTTTCGAAGTCAATGTTTATCAGAGCGGTTACATTCTCTCTATTTTTGCCTCCCAGCGTCATGGCATCTTTAATATATGGACTGAACCTGAGCCTTGATTCTATATACTGGGGGGCGTATTTGTGTCCTCCAGCCAGCTCACCCAGCTCCTTAACCCGGTCAAGATAGATAAGGTGCCCGTCATCATCAATATGACCGGCATCCCCGGTGTGGAACCAGCCGCCCATCAGTGCCTCTTCAGTGACGTCAGGCATCTTGTAGTAGCCCTGAAAAACGCCATCACCCTTGATGAGGATTTCTCCATTGTCGGCTATTCTAAGTTGGAACCCAGGGATAACCTGACCCACAGAGTCGAAGCGGATGTCGGCTCCCCGGGGTGCGGTGACCGGTGCCGCCTCCGTCAGTCCGAAGCTGTTCTTCAGGTTAATGCCAACGGCATGGAAGAAGCGGAAGACATCGGGGCTGGTAACGGCACCGATGGTCATACCCGCTCTTAGCCTGGAAAAGCCTACCTTGTCCCGCAGAGGGCGGAAAACCAGCACGTTAGCCACTCTGTACAGGGCTTGCCAGAAAAGGCTTGGTTTTTTATTTTCCATCTCATATTGGGCTATTTTGTAACCCACTGGCAGGAAGAAGTAATACAGGGACTTCTTCAGGTAAGAGGCGTCGGATATCTTGGCCAGCACCATTGATGCCAGTGACTCCCAGAAGCGTGCTCCGTAGAACACTATCTCCGGTGATATCTCTCTGGTGTCCTCCTGGACGGTTTCCGGTTCCTCGGGGTAGAAGATGGTGCATCCGGATGCCAGGGCATAAAGGGCAAACAGAGGACCGGCAATCCAGGCTGGTACCGGGGAAGCGAAGAAGCGGTCAGTGTCATAGAATGGCTCAACCCTGAGTTCTCCATAAACACCGCTCAGCATGCTCTTGTGGGTAATAATGGCTCCTTTGGGTACGCCACCGGTGCCGGAAGTATAGATAAGGAGAGCGGTATCGTCGGGCTTGACACGGTCAACCATTTCTTCAAAAGCTCCGGGGTGCTCTTGCTCGTATTTTTTGCCCTCTTTAACTACCTGATAGAAGCCAATGAGCATGGGGTCATTGTAGTGTGACAGTCCTTTGGGGTCCCAGTAGATAATCTTGCTCAGTTGGGGTAGCTCATCCCTGATTTCGAGCATTTTATCGACCTGCTCCTGGTCATCGGCGATGCAGAAACTTGACTCTGAATGCTCGGCTACATATTTAAGCTCAGAGGGGATGGAGTCGGCGTACATGCCCACCACTACGCCACCGGCCGCCATGATTGCCCAGCGAGCCCAGTACCAGTGGCGGTCGCTGTCGCCCACTATGGCAACCTTGCTGCCGGGTTCCAGCCCCAGACTCGCCAGACCCAGGGCAAAGTACTTTACGATGTCATACTGGTCTTTCCAGGTATATGGTTTCCAGATGCCGAAATTTTTTTGGACTACGGCTATTTTGTTATCGCCATAAGTGTGGTATTTTCGGAGAAATACCTTGGGGATGGTGTCGGCTACTTGCATATTTGCTGTTTGCAACTCTCGCCAAGCATTGAGTTAGCTACCTAGCCCGCAGGTGCATTCAAAGCTACGCTATTATAGCATTTTTAAGCGCCGTGTCAATAAAAATGGCCTGCCCAGTTTTGGGGTGAGGGTCATTAGGAGCAGAACCCAACCTTAACCACCTGTCCAAATTTCGGGGACCACCTCAACCTGTGCCATATCCCCATAGCCTATACCACTTTCTAAGTTAGAGTTACCGGTATTGGACCGTTACCTCAAAGGCCCACTTTGTCCCACTTTCGTTGACTACATACACTGGTTTGCTATTCTTCATCTCTTCGCAGCTTTCGAGAAAGACACGTTGACATCATTTGCTATGTCTTACTGGAATAACAAGCACAGCCAAGTCAACTATTTTGACTTATTTAGCGGGGTGGCTACCCTCCCAATTGTGAAGTGGCTGCACTTGCAAGTACATCTTGACTTTTGTCCCGATGCCTTCTTGACTCTCTATGTGTACCTTACCGCCGTGCAGTTCGATAACTTGATTGACAATGGCTAATCCCAATCCAGCTCCACCTACAAACCGTCGGGGGGTGTCAGCTCTGTAGAATGGCTCCAAAACATGAGGCAGATGCTCGCGTGATATGCCTTCTCCAGAATCAGAGACCTCGATAACCGTCCAGCCCTCCTCTTGGCCCAGATTAATTTTGATGCGTCCCCCTTTCGGCGTGAATTTGATGGCGTTATCGACGACATTGAGAACCATTTGCTTGAGCAAATCGTAGTCGCCAGAAACCATCACATCCTCGCTAGCCATAAGGCTCAGGTCTGGGCCTTCTGCCAGTACATACTTTTCTCTCATGATCTCTTCCAACAAATCCTTGAGGTTTACTTCCTGAAGTACAAGGACTGGCTTAGAATCTAGCTGCACATTCAGCAGCAAGTTATTGGTCATCCGGACGAGTCTGCGTACTTCTCTGCTGGTTCTTTCCAGGCTCTCTCTGACCTCGGAATCGGTCTGTGGACGCTTAAGCAAGACGTCTATCTGTCCCTGGATAGCGGTGAGGGGTGTCCTCATTTCGTGGGAGACGCTGGCCACAAAGGTCTCCTTTGATTTGAGCGCTGCGTCGAGGCGGCACCACATGGCGTTCAAGCTGTCTGCCAAGCGCTGCAGTTCTGGCGGGCGAGGTTCGGCTGGAAGCTTGACGTCTGAAACAGCCACCAAAACTGATGAAGCGGGTAGAAAAGCGAAGAGAGCAGCTGCATCTGCCTTCCAGACGGCTGAAGAGGTTGATCGTAAAGCTGAAATAGCGGCCATGGCTGGGGATGAAGCCATCGGGGCAGCTACCAGAGTATCAGGGATGATTGCCGGAAGAGTTGATGAGGCAGGCAGAGACGCCAAAAAAGCCGCCGAAGAGGCAGGGATTAAGGCCGAGCTTGCGGCTAACCGGGCTATTGAGGCAGCCGAAGCAGCGGTGAGGGCTTCCGGCGAGGAAGCTGCTGCCAAGGCTGAGGAAGCCAAGAAGGCCGCCGAAGAGGCAGGAATTAGGGCTGAACTTGCAGCTAACCAGGCCAGGGAGGCGGCTGAGGCAGCTATGAGGGCTGCCGGTGAAGAAGCCGCGGCTAAGGCAGAGGAAGCCAAGAAGGCGGCCGAAGAGGCAGGTTTCAGGGCTGAGATAGCGGCGAAGCAGGCCAGGGAAGCAGCTGAGGCGGCCATGAGCGCTGTTAAAGAAGATGTTGCTACCAGGGTTGAAGAAGCCAGGAAAGTAGCCGAGGAAGCTGGTACCAAAGCAGAAGCTGCGACGCAACAGGCCAGGGAAGCTGGCACTGGCGTTGCCGCAGTAACTGAGGCGGATGTCATCAGGGCAGAACGGATAGCCAAACTAGCGCAAAAGGCTGTTGAAGAAGCTATAAAAGCAGCGACTGATGCTGGTAACCTGGCTGATAAAAGCGCGATAGCGGCCAAAGAAGCTCAAGCTGCAACAATAAAAAGCCCGACTGCGGATATGGCAGAAAAGGCTGGTGAGACGGGAAATAAAGACAAAAGGGCAGCCGCCGCCGCTTTCCAAACAGCGTCTGAACTTGATAGAAAAGCAGAGACAGCCGCTATAGCTGGGGATGAAGCTATTGAAGCAGCCACCAAAGTATCGGGTAATGTTGCGGAGAGGGTTGAGTCAGCAGGCAAAAGGGCTAAAGAGGCAGCAGCTACCGGTTTTGAGACAGCTGACAGGACACGTGAGAAAGCCGAGTCCGCTGACGTAGCCGGGGATGAAGCTATTGAGACGGCAACTCAAACTTTGCATCGACTGATAAGCAAGGCAGAGGAATTAGCAAAGGCGGCAAAGGAGGCATCGGAAGAGGCCAGAAAAGCCGCTGAGACCGCAGGAAAGATGTCACAAACGGCATCAGAGCGTGCCGAGGAAGCTGCTAGAGGTGCTAAATCGCTCGCCGCTGACGCCGTCAAAAAAGCCGAGTCAATGGCAGCAAAGATGGAGAAGTCGCATCAGGAAACGGTTGCCGAAGTAGGAGTACTTGCTGGCAAGGCAGACGAAGCACTCAGCCTGGCTAAGAGTGCCATGGAGATGATAAGAAGCCTAACTCAAAAACTGCTTGCCGATTGGGAAATGATCATAATAATTATCGCATTTGTGGCGGCAGTATTAATGCTAAGCTTCGGAATGGCAGCCTTCTTGATGCCATCATAGGTCGGGTAATAAGCGCTTACCATGTAGGTAGGCTCGAGCGGAGGATGAGAGACAAGTTGGGAGTCCCTTGATTGAAATGAGGGCAGCACGGGCCTATTGTATGTTCTGCTTGCTGGGCGTAGCATTACTAGCAGGAGGCTTAGCATTGCTGTTTATATGGGAATCGGATGGCTTGCTCGGGAAGGTAAGTTAGGCTTTACCGAGACGGAGCGAGGAATGTCTGTCTCCGCAAAAAATAGGCAAGTCTTAGATCAATTACCCAGTAATAATGGTGGGGGTGAGCTTATGGGCATTACCCCCAAAAACACTGTGCTTGTCGTGCTCTGTTTTGAAGGACCGGATAACTATTCCATGGCTGGGGGACTTGGTGACAAGATTACCCACTTGACGAGCACCCTGGCTGACCTGGACCTACTCTTAGGTTTACGTGAGCCGTAGCCTGCATATCTTGAGGGGCGGCAAGGTAGTTTTCAGGTCACCTAAAACAGATAACCCTGGATACCTACAGTCACATAGCACCGGGCATTCAAGAGGCTGCGGCTGCCCGCTTTGACGAGGCTTTCACCCTCAAGTATAATGGACTTGAAAATGAGGTTGCTGAAAAGCTTGGTTAGCAAAAATGGCAATAGCGCCGTTATGTTAACCGTCTGGGACGCAATTTAGCCTCAACATAAGCCGTGCGCCCATAGCTCAGCGGATAGAGCATCGGTCTTCGGAACCGAGGGTCGGGGGTTCGAATCCCTCTGGGCGCGCCATAAAACGAAGCTAAAAATGCCCCTGAGAAATAAAAATTCAGGGGCATTCCCTGTTTTTGGTCACGGATTGGTCACGGATTGCTTTTGACGGCCTTATCCTCTATTTCATTTTGAGACGGATTATTGACAAACTCATCGAATTTGAGCGCCGCCGCTTCCTGCAATCCGGGGGCCACGTGACTATAAGTATCAAGCGTGACCGTGATACTGGAATGGCCTAATCTTTCCTGCACTATCTTGGGGTGTACGCCCTGTTTAAGCATTAACGAGGCATGAGTATGTCGGGCGTCATGTAACCGTATATGACCCAAACTTAGTCGTTTAACGAGCTTCTCCCAGGAATGGGTCACGGTATTCGGTAAAAACGGCTGACCATCAGCGTGGGAAAATACAAGGTCGCTATCCTTTAGCGGTACGCCCATAAGGATATGTTCTGTCTCCTGTTTTTCTTTGTGTTCTTTAAGAACTAGTGCCGTTGACGGTGACAACGCTACCAAGCGGCGGCTCTTAGCTGTTTTGGGTGGCCTGTAAACGAATGTGCCGTCTATCAGGTGGTGTAATGTCCTGCCAACAGATACTTCGCAAAGCATGAGGTCAACGTCAGACCACCTTAACGCTAAAAGTTCTGACCGTCTCATGCCGGTATAGAGCGCCATATAAAAGAGGGCGTAATAAGGGGCATCTTTAGCGGCTTCTAAGAGGGTATGAATACCGGCTTCGTCAAGTACGTGCATCTCCGTTTGCTGACAACGAGGAGGAGTAACCGCGTCAGCCGGATTGTGAACTAATACTCCCCACTTTACGGCGCTTTCGAGGGCGGTGTGCAAGGTAATATGGTGATGTCTTACCGTCCGGGCACTTAAACCGCCATTGCCGTCACACCGGCCGGCTGATAACTTTTCTGAATAGTATTTTTGTAAATGCTCAGGCCTGATTTGTGTTAAGGGGATATTGCCGAG
>JAHJRU010000102.1 GCA_018830745.1 Chloroflexota bacterium | reverse complement strand
GCTATTAAGCAGAAAGCATCCCTTTGATGAACTGAAAAGAGGACCGGGCAGTGGCTGCACTAGATATGTCTGCCCACCGCCTCGGCAATCGGCTTCAGCTCTTTCATTAACCTGGCAAAGTCTGACGTGCTGAGGGACTGCAAGCCATCCACCAGGGCTTCCTTTGGATTGGGGTGGACCTCAATAAGAATACCGTCAGCGCCAGCCGCCAGCGCTGCCTTGGCTATCGCCGGCACCAGCGCATAGTGGCCGGCGGCGTGGCTGGGGTCAACAATCACCGGCAGGTGGCTGGCTCTCTTGAGCACCGGGATGGAAGAGATGTCCAGGGAAAAACGGATGCTGTCCTCAAACGTCCTGATTCCCCGCTCGCATAGCATGACCTTGTTATTGCCCTCCGCCAGCAGGTAATCGGCGGCGGTCAGCCACTCGGTCACCGTGCAGGAAAAACCGCGCTTCAGCAATACCGGGCAATTGCTCTTGCCCACGCTGGTCAGCAGGGCGAAGTTCTGCATATTACGCGAGCCGATTTGCAGGATATCGGCATATTTGGCTACCAGGCTCACCTCGTGGGGGTCAACTACCTCGGTGACCACCGGGATACCGTAAGTCTTCTTTGCCCTGGCCAGCAGTTTTAGCCCCGCCTCCTCCAGCCCCTGAAAACTGAAAGGAGAGGTGCGCGGCTTAAAGGCTCCGCCCCGCAGAATGCTCGCCCCGGACCCCTTCACCGCCCGCGCCACTTCCATCAGCTGCTCTTCGCTCTCCACCGCGCATGGCCCGGCCATAACCACAAAGCCTTTGCCGCCAACCTTAACCCCACCACAGGAGACCACGCTATCCGTAGCCTTGAACTCACGGGAGGCGAGCTTGTAGGGCTTCATAATACGGGTGACACTCTCCACCCCGGGGAGTACGGCAAAGGTCTCGGTGGGTAGCTGTCCGGTATTACCCCCCAGTATAGCCACCACCGTTTTTTCCGTACCCAGGTTCAACTGGACCTGGAAACCCATCGACTTAGCCCGCTGTACCACGCCATCCACCTGCTCTACGTTGACGCCGGTTACCATTTCAACTATCATAATGTGGCTTCACTCCCGTTTCCCTACCAAGGATAATACAAACACCATGTCCAGCCGTCAAGTCCGTCACTAAAAGATGATTTTCGCCCATAATACAATGAGGGAGCGGATTCTTGATTTACAAGCCCGCTCCCTCTCATGTATCACCCAACTTATGATGGGCGCTTTTCAAACGGTTATTTCTGCGTGTGGTCGTAGAAACCCTTGCCAGCCCAGTCACCAAGCTCACCGGCCAGTAACTTCTTCTTCATCATGGGGGCTGGATTGTACTCGTCGCCAAGGATTTCTCGCATGTACTCCAGGGCATGCACCGATACGCCCATGCCGTTGGTAAGGTCGCATGTCCGTAGTGGCCCCATGGCGTGCCCCAATCCTAGCTGGCAACCCTTATCGGCATCCTCCACGCTGCATATTCCCTCGGAAACCAGCTTGGCCGCCTCGTTAATCAGGACAACAAACAGCCGGCTGACGGCAAAGCCCGGTGAATCGTTGACGGTAATGGTCTCTTTGCCCCATTTCTTGGATATGTCGATAATAACCTGATACGCCTCGTCAGAGGTCTTGACCCCACGGATTATCTCAACGAGCTTCATTACGGTCACGGGATTGAAGAAGTGCATGCCCACCACACGCTCCGGGTTCTTGGTAAGCGTGGCAATGGCGGTAATCATCATCCCCGAGGTGTTGGTAGCCAGCACCACGTCCGGGGAACATATCTCGTCCATCTCCTTGAACAGTTGCTGTTTCAAATCCAGTATCTCGGGCACATTCTCAATCATCATTTGAGCGCCATTAAGCGCCGTCTTGAGGTCCTTGGCGGCGCTAATCCGGCCTATCACGGCATCGGCATCAGCCTGGCTCATCTTTTCCTTATCCACGTAAAACTTCTGCAGGTTTTTCTTAATGGTATCCAGACCTTTCTGCACCACCCCAGAGTCAACATCAGTCATGGATACTTCATACCCGTTCATAGCGGCAAGCTGCCCAACCTGGTGACCCATCATGCCCGCCCCCAGTATAGCGATTTTTTTGACGTCGTTGATATTCAATCCCGTCTGCCTCCTTCTGAATTTTCTAGGCAAAGTATAACATACCCAATAAACAAAATAAAGAAATGCCGAGAGTCAATGTCAAGCACTTTGGTCGGTCGGTTCTGCTAATTCATGGTTGTTCAAAAACGTCATTGCGAGAAGTCCCGGTGTAATTTGGACGACGAAGCAATCTTCGGGGATAGCTGATAAAGTTAGAGATTGCTTCCCCCGACGGTGTCGGGGTCGCAATGACGACTAATGGCTT
>JAHJRU010000101.1 GCA_018830745.1 Chloroflexota bacterium | reverse complement strand
GGATTATTGGACTCAACTGGTGGAGTCGGTAACGTCCAAGTGGGATTGGTGGGAGCGGATACCTCAGGAGGCGGCGGACTGGGTGGTGCCTGTGATGGCGTATCTATGTAAATGCAACCGGTCCACAGGAAAAGGGACAGTAACAGCAACAACACAATTAGCCGATATGGTTTGCCTAGCTTCTTGCCCATTAATTTAATTATAGCGCATACTACGAAGACAGGGCAAACGGGTTTCATCAAATAACCCCTCCCCCCACGTGGGGGAGAGGGGCTACTGAATAACCTGAGCAATGTACCCTTCAGGGATTTAGGCTGCCGGCACCTCGGGCAAATCCTTGAGAGCCTCTTTTACCTTCTCCTCTGGGTAGTCGTAGTCTTCGAGCTTGCCGGAGAGGTAGAGCTCATAAGCTGACATGTCGAAATGCCCGTGCCCGCTGTGAGCCAGCAGGATGTTCTTTGACTCGCCGGTCGCTTTACATTTGAGCGCTTCGTCAATAGTCACCCGAATGGCGTGGTTAGTTTCGGGAGCGCTGATGATACCCTCGGTTCGAGCAAAGGTCACACCTGCCTCAAAAGTACCCAGCTGGCCTACTGCCGTGGCTTCAATAAAGCCCAGCTTGTGGAGGTGGCAGACTATCGGCGCCATGCCGTGATACCTTAATCCTCCGGCATGAACCGGAGGTGGCACGAAGCTGTGGCCCAGAGTGTACATCAAGGCTATGGGAGCCATTCCAGCCACATCTCCGTAGTCCCAGGCATAAAGTCCCTTCGTCACCGTAGGGCAGCTGGCTGGCTCCACGCAGATGATGCGCAGGTCCGGCTTGGTGCCAGCTATCTTATCTTTGACGAATGGCAGGAACATTCCGGCAGCGTTTGACCCACCACCGATGCAGCCGACGATGATATCCGGGTATATATCAGCCTGTTCCATCAGTTTCTTGGTCTCCAGCCCATTTACCGTCTGATGCAGTAAGACATGATTGAGCACGCTGCCCAGAGCATACCTGGTATCATCATGGGTGGCCGCATCCTCTACCGCCTCGCTGATAGCCATGCCCAGACTGCCGGGGGATTCCGGGTCCTCAGCCAGAATTTTATTTCCAAACTGGGTATCCGTGCTGGGACTTGGCACGCACTGAGCCCCCCAGGTCTCCATCAGTATCCGCCTATAGGGCTTCTGCTGATAGCTTACCTTGACCATGTATACCTTCAGTTCCAGGCCGAAGAACATGCAGCCCATAGCCATGGCACTGCCCCACTGCCCGGCTCCGGTTTCGGTGGCAATGCGCTTGACCCCTGCTTGCTTATTGTAGTATGCCTGAGCTACGGCCGTGTTGGGTTTGTGGCTCCCTGCCTGGCTGGTTCCTTCGTATTTATAGAAAATCTTGGCTGGGGTATCCAGCAGTTTTTCCAGACGGTGCGCCCGGTGCAGAGTCGTTGGCCTCCAGGTCTTGTATACGTCCTGCACCTCCTCCGGTATATCAATCCAGCGCTCGGTGCTGAACTCCTGCTTATTAAGTTCATCGCAGAACAGGGGAGGGGGTAAAATCGTCGGTTCCTTGGTAACCGGATGACGCAGAGGCGGCAAGGGCTCTGGTAAGTCAGCCTGGATATTGTACCATTGAGTCGGCATGTCCTTTTCATCTAGTATATATTTATGTCTATCCACTTTTCCTCCTTTATCCTTTCAATTTATGGACTAATTGGCTATTACTAGTGGTGACCCATTGGGGGCCATGTCCACGTCATGGTAAACATAATGGCAATCCTCCTGATTCCTCTATTTTATTTAACTCGGAGTGGTACCATCTAATAATAAAAACCCCCCACCCTGAAGGGGCGAGAGGTTTATTTCCGCGGTGCCACCCTTCTTGGTCTAATCCGGTGGCCAGGATTAAAAGACCATCTTTTCTGGGTACAGAGCCAATTTCACTTTGCCAGACTCTATACCCCGGGATGTAATAACGCTTCCCCAGCGACAAAGCCTACTCACCTGGCTGGCTTTCGGTTTGTGGCTCCCAAGTCCATTCAGCCTCCGCGCTGGCATCGGCTCACACCTTACCCGACTCTCTGTGCCCCGCTTAAAAGCCTACTAGTCTATTTCACAGCCTTTACATTATTCGATTGGCAGGATTATACCCTAAAGAAAAATCGCATGTCAATACTGGCGCGAGGGACAGCGGTGGTGGTTGTTATTTAACCTCTGTTTCCCTATAATGAGTCTCGTATCGTACGGTATGAAAATAGCAGCAATTGTGGGTATGGCAGGTGCAGGTAAGTCGGAAGTGTCCCGGCTTTTTGTCAAGCATGGATTCGCCCGAATCCGATTTGGTGACGTCACTGACGAGGAGATTAAACGGCAGGGTTTGGAGCTGAATGAGGCCAATGAGCGCTCGGTCAGGGAGCGCCTAAGGCAGGAGCATGGTATGGCGGCTTACGCCAAATTGAATCTGCCCAGGATTAATTCCGTCATCAAAGACTCCAATGTGGTAATCGACGGTCTCTATTCCTGGGAAGAATACCTTTTCTTAAAAGATCATTACAGGGACGGGATTCATATAGTTGCTGTATGGACATCGCCCGGAATGAGATACGAGAGGCTGATGGTGAGGTCAGAACGGAAACTAACACTGGAGGAAGCTATCAGTCGGGATAGAGGGGAAATAGACAATCTCAACAAAGGTGGACCTATTGCCCTGGCCGACTTTACCATCATAAACGATT
Source organism: Chloroflexota bacterium (assembly GCA_018830745.1). Taxonomy (GTDB): domain Bacteria; phylum Chloroflexota; class Dehalococcoidia; order Dehalococcoidales; family JAHJRU01; genus JAHJRU01. Next base: position 4,134 of record JAHJRU010000101.1, on the reverse strand, counting down.
CGTCTTTAGATAAACTGGGGCATCAAACAAAGCAGATAATAACGGAGTTAGGATGACGCAATCTACCAGGCCGGATATCGACGAGTACTTTCTTAAAGTGGCTTCGGTGGTGGCGGAACGCGCCACCTGCCGCCGGCATCACGTCGGAGCCGTAGCCGCCCGGGATAAACACATACTGGCTACCGGCTATAATGGCGCTGCCGCCGGCCTTAAGGACTGCCTTGAACTTGGCTGCCTGAGAGATGAACAGCATATACCCTCTGGGACAAGACATGAGATATGCCGTGGTATCCATGCCGAACAGAATGTAATCATCCAGGGAGCCCTGCACGGTGTCAGCCTGGAGGATAGCACCATTTACTGCACCCATACGCCGTGCGTGCTGTGCGCCAAGATGCTGGTAAATGCCAGGATAAAACGGTTTGTCAGCTTCAGCCGGTATGACGATAATTCGTTTGTTGATTTATTCCGGGAGGCCGGTATAGAGTTCGAAATCAAGAATAAGCCGCCGACTACCATAAGCTATCTGGATTAAAAAGGTCAGTTGTCCACCAGCGGAGTAGAACGTCTGTTATGCTTATGTATCTTGGGCTCTGACCACCAGGACAGGGGTTTTGCCCGCATGTATCACCTTGTCGGTAACGCTGCCGAAAGCCCACCGCTCGATACCGGAGTGCCCATGCGTTGACATGGCAACCAGGCAACTACCTATTTCGTCAGCCAGCTTAATAATTTCCTCCGCCGGGTCGCCTATCCTCATCTCGGAGGTTACTGTAGCCTTTGCCGTACCCATCCTGGCTGCCACCCCATCAAGGTATTCCACCGACCTCTCTCTAGCCTTGTCCATTTCATGTCCGTTGAAGCGGACATAGTCCAGCCCCCCTATGGTATGAACATGGCGGCCAGATGCAACCACCTGACAGAGGATAACCTCTGATGACAGCTTGTCTGCCAGCTCCGTTACATAGGGTAAGGCGGCTTCGCCGGCTTCGGAACCATCCAGTGGAACCAGTATATGTTCGAACAGTTGCCCGCGGCTCACTTCTTGGATATGCCCTCCAGCCCGCACCAGCAGAACCGGTACGTCCACCGCATGTAGTATTTTGTGTGCCACGCTGCCCAGTGCCCAGGCTATTATACCGGAGCGACCATGCGTGGCTATGGCAATCAGGTTGACATTGTTCTTGCCCGAGTAAGCCACGATTTCCGCTGCTGCGTTACCTTTAAGCACTACCGCCTTCACAGCCTCTTTGGGACGTTTTACCCTTATCTCCCCGGCTACTTGTTTAGCCTTCGCTTCCGTATAGACCTGGTGCTCAGGGCGCTGCTCACACTCAGGGGTGTCACAAACCAAAAGCAGGGTCATGTGGGCATCAAATACTTCCACCAGGTCTTCGGCATAGGGAAGGGCTAACTCAGCTAATTTTGAACCATCCAGCGGAACGAGAATCTGTTCGAACATTTTCTTACTCCTTAACTAGGTGTATCGAATGATGAGATACAGGTGACTCAGGGCAACTACCATAATCATAGCCGGCAGGGCATATTTCATAAACCGCCCCCAGGTAATGGGATAACCTTCCTTTTCAGCCACAGCCGTGCCAACCACGTTAGCTGATGCCCCGATGGGGGTGGCGTTGCCACCGATGTCCGTGCCTAGAGCCAGCGTCCAGCTAAGCGTTTTCAGGTCCAGGCCGGCTGTCCGGGACAGGTTGGCAATTACCGGAACCATCGTGGCGGCAAACGGTATATTATCCACTATCGCCGAGGAAAAAGCAGAGATCCAGATAATGATGGGTATCACCAGCATAATATTGCCCCCTGATACCTTACCGATATATTCGGCCAGCATTTTCAGCACCCCGGTTTCCTCCAGGCCCCCCACGGCAACGAACAAGCCAATAAAGAAAAGCAGAGTGCGCCAGTCCACACCATTCATAACGTGTAACGCTCTCTTGCCAGAGACCACCAGCGTAAGCGCCGCTGCAATAACGGCTATGGTGGCTAATGACAGTCCGGTATTGGCGTGGGTAACGATTAAAGCCACCACCAGTATGAAGATGCCAGTATTAATCTTGAACAGACGGGGGTCAACGATGGCTTCCCCGGGTTCAGGGTATCGTATGGGTATACCATCCGCATCATTATTGGAACTTTGTTGAGAGCGTATTAGAATTTTACGAAAGGCGAAATAAAAGAAACCAATGGTAAATAACATACCCACCCAGGCAATGGGTCCGGTATTTGTGGCGAAATCCATGAAGGTGTAGCCAAAGGCGGTGCCTATGATGATATTGGGCGGGTCGCCGGACATGGTAGCGCTTCCGCCGACATTAGACGCAAAAATCTCGGCAATTATCACCGGGACAGGGTCGAATTTGAGCAGCCGGGCCAGCTCAATGGTCACCGAAGCCAGAAACAGCATTACCGTGATGCTGTCTATAAACATTGCCAGAAAGCCGGAGAGTAGCATGAAGACCACCAGGATAGGCACGACCTGGTAGTTCACCATCCTGGCTACATACAGGCACAACCAGCGGAAGAAACCCACATCACCCAGCCCCTCCACCATAACCATCATACCCCCGATAAAGATAATGGTCTGCCAGTTTATTCCGTGAGACTCTATATGCGCGGACCCAGGCACCCAGAACGTGAACTGGGTCATCTGTTCTAGATTGAGAACATTGGCAATCATTTCCGGGTTCCGTTCTACTATAAGGAACACCACAATGCAGGTAAGGGCGGCACCAACAAGAGCGGGGATGTAGCGATGGAGCTTGCCGGATACGATAGCGGCAAACATGATGATAAAAATGGCAAGGGCAAGCAGTTGACTTAATGTGAACATATTGGAAACTCAGGTTACTATAATTAGGGCTCATAGTCAAGTACAATCTGGCTTGACAAAGGGGAGGCCAAGAGATTAGCATTTTCTTGAGGCCGTGCTAGGCGGGGAGCTAGCGGTGCCCTGTACTCGCAATCCGCTATAGCGAGGTTGAACTCCGGCTTGAGGCTTTTGTCTGGCAGGACTGCTTGGGCTAAGCGGTGTTGAAAATCGGGTCCTGCGCGGCGGAACACTATGAACCCCGTCAGATCCGGAAGGAAGCAGCGGTAAATAGAGGCTTCCGGGTGCCGTGGGATTACCTGATTGGAGCTGGCTGACCCGGGCAAGCTGCGAGGCATGGTCGAGGGCTGGTGCACGGCCTCATTACTTCGTTAACGTATCCTCCAGTTTTAAGGATAAAAGTGCCCAAGGAAACAGTCCGTCGACCGCGTCAGCCAAATCAGGGATTGCTTCTGGCTCAAACCAGGAGACGGTTACGCCAGTTGGGCCTCCAGGCGAAAAAGAGCCTGGGGCAACACTTCCTGGTAGACGAGGACATTCTCAAACTCATTGTCTCTTCTGCTGAGCTTACCTCCGATGATATCGTGGTGGAAATAGGCCCGGGGCTGGGTGTGCTCACCGAGGAACTGGCTAAAGAAGCGGGCCTGGTCATCGCTGTCGAGATAGATAAGAAGCTAACGGCCGTGCTAAAAGAAAGAATGGCCTCCTATCAGAACATTGTAGTTATAAACGAAGACATTCTCAAGGTAACACCAGCATCTCTACTAGAAGAAGTACCCGCAGCTAATGCTGGAACTACCGACTACAAGGTGGTGGCTAACCTGCCCTATTACATTACTTCCGCCGTCCTGCGCCACTTTCTTGAAGTCGAATCGAAGCCCCGAATTATGGTGGTTATGGTGCAAAAGGATGTAGCCGAGGCTATCGTAGCGGAGCCGGGCGATATGAGCATGCTCAGCATTAGCGTGCAGTTTTATGGCCAGCCTAAAATCGTAAGCTATGTGCCGGCACGGAGTTTCCACCCGGCGCCGGCGGTCGATTCAGCCATCCTGCGCATTGACCGCTATCCTCAGCCACCGGTTCAGATAGCTGAGGATCAGGGATTTTTCAATCTGGTGCGGGCCGGTTTCAGCGCGCCCCGCAAGCAAATAGCTAATTCCCTGGCTCAAGGGCTCAAATGGTCCAAGGATGAAGTTTCATCCCTGCTGGAGAAAGCCGGTATAGTAACGCAAAGACGCGCCGAGTCCCTCGCCCTTGACGAGTGGGCACGGCTGTGGCAGGTATTC
>JAHJRU010000100.1 GCA_018830745.1 Chloroflexota bacterium | reverse complement strand
TTGCTCATATAATAAACATATGATAGATGCGAAATCCAAAACGATAAAGACTTACGTGGTAGAAGAAGAGGAAATATATCGCTACATGTACGAACTCCTGCCTTCAAGAGGTCCGGTTAAGCTGCTGGGTGTTTCCTCCGACTTCAAAGTATCTACCGTTAATGAAGTAGTCGCAAATCATCATCCTGAAGTGCTTTTGCTGGGTACCGGAAAGTTAGACTGCCAATTCATCGAGGAATTGCAGGAATTCAGGGTCTGTCATCCCGAAGTTGGTATAATCATCCTTTTTTCGCAGTATAGCAACCAGGATATAGAGGCATTGAGAAAGCTTGCTGTAAAGGGTGGGAGCGGGTTGGCGGTTTTTCTCAAGCAGTCATTGAAGGAGATAGAGCAAATACTTGGGATTATCCTGGCGGTTACCCGTGGAAATATCATCCTGGACCCCACGTTGGCTACGTTTATATTTGGTGGAAAATCCAGGCACCCATTCCTGGAACAGCTGACCCCCAGGGAGCTGGAGATTCTAAGCTTGCTCTCGAAGGGCAGCACCAATTTAGCCATAGCCGAAGCCCTTTATATCGATGTCAAGACGGTGGAGCATCACCTGAATAGCATGTATAGTAAGCTCAAGGCGGAAAGTGATACCAGTGCCAAGCATATGAGGGTTACCGCCGCCAGACTTTACATGCAAGAAGTAGAGGGGCTACCATCGTCACCCTGATCAGGTGGCTACACGCTGTTGCGTCAGGGTTCCTACTTCAGCCAGCTCTTTAAGTTCAAGCTCATTCCTTTGATAAAGCCTCAGACAGGCGTCCACCACTTCAATATCATAGAGGGTGTCTTTTCCCTTTGATATTTCATCGAGGGCGCTTCCTAGCCCGAGGGCTGGGCGGTAAGGGCGATGAGATGACATGGCTTCGACCACATCAGCCACACCCAGAATCTTGGCCTCGATGATGATATCCTTCTCCGAGAGACCATACGGATAGCCAGAACCATTCAGTCGCTCATGATGCTGGACTATAGCCTGGGTAATCGGCCAGGGAAAGTCTATCCCCTTTAAAATCTCAAAGCCTACCTCCGGGTGGCTTTTAATTATGCTAAATTCATATTGGTTTATCTTACCTGGCTTGCTGAGAATTTCAGCCGGCACCACCAGCTTCCCGACATCATGGAGGAGTCCGGCAATACGAATCCCTTCAATCTGCCATTCGGAAAGGCCCATCTCTTTGGCGATAATACAAGCCAGGTCGGCTACTCGTTTTTGATGCCCGGCGGTGTACGGGTCTCTCGTTTCAATGGTCAACGACATGGCATGGATAATGCCATCCATAGTTTTCTGCAGTTGCTGGTGCTCCGTTTGCACGTCTTCATATCGGCGGGCGTTTTCGATGCTGTTGGCTACTTCCTTGGAGACCGTCTGCAATAGTTTCCGGTCTTCGGTGGAGTATGGTTCGTCGGAGAGTTTATTCCCGATGAGTAGTATCCCGGCTACCCTTCCTTCAGTCTTTAAAGGCAGTATAAGCGCTATCTGATTCTTGGCCAGGAGCTGCCTCTCGCTTTCCGCCATTCCGCACAGTGACGGGATAATATCTAAATCATTACAGTCCAGGAGGTCATCCTGGTATTTTATGGTCGTGGTAAGCAGGCTGTTAGCCGGGAAATGAAGCCTCCCGTTGTTCTTTTCTCCACTATGTGAGTAGGTAGTGAAATTACCCGTTCTTGGTGAGGGCAGCAGCAGGTAGACCCCTCGACTGAGCATGCCCAGAGCGATGGTGGAGACCAGGGACGACGCCAGCTGTTTTAGATCTAACATGTGCTTGGTTTCTCTGGCAAAGCGTTTTAGAGCTTGCAGGTTATCATACCGCCCCCGGTAGAACCACCGGTCTACCTGGCGCTGCAGTCTTAATAAAATAGGCTGGAAAGCCGCTGCGGCAGCAAAAATGGTAATCATGGTTATGCCCAGGGAGATGGGGCGGATTAGTTCCCGGAAGACATTGGTGAGCAAGAATACGAGGCTGGCAAAAATACCCAGAATGGCCATACTTATCAATGAATAAGCTGCCCCCTTGCGGAGCACCACTTTTATTTCCAAAAGGCCGTATTTCAGCATGGCGATAGTAGCCAGCACACAGAAGGCAATGTTGCCGATAATGCCCAGGGGATACATGCTTATGCCCAGGGAGGGGAGATAGTCGGTGGTGCCGCCAAAAAGCATAACAATCACCCCGGCAGTAATGTATGAATCCCGGATTCTCTCATTGAGGATTCTGGACTGCCGATAGTGTTTAATCAATACTCTAAGGCCGAGTATTATAGGGGTGTACACACTTGCCGTGAAGGGGAAAAACAGGGGCCCGATGATAGGAGCCTTCCCGTACCACATCGTCTGCATGCCACTGACCACGAGTTCGGTGGGAATCATTATCAGGGAAGCCAGATACCAGATATACAGAGGATAAAGTATTAACCTCGATTGCCTGGCACCAGTGAGGCTAATGGTGAATCGATAAAAGAACAGGGCGGTGCTCAGTATGGTGGCAAAGACCAGTTTTTCCCACAGTAATGCGCTGACCAGGCTCTCGCTGGAGCGCATCATGAAGATGAAGAGTCCCCACAGGCCCTGGAAGATAAGGAAAAGCGAAAAAGGCCTGCGGGCAACATGGCGTTGACCGCTGACTGCCAGCAGTACCAGTAAGGTAATGGAAAATAATACCGCGGCTATAGGTATAAGAAGATATGGCCCCATGAAAAACCCCTTACCTCCGTTAGCTCATACCAGCTTATTCTCCAAATAGCAAGTGCCAGATACCGGTAGATATTGTCATACCTGCGGTATCCTGATTGAACTATGTTATATGTTTACTTTTCTTGCAGTACTCAGCCGCACGATTTCCTGGATGACAGCATCGGGAGCATTCATACGCGGTGGCTGCCGCTCCGGTAACTCCGCTCCGGCTTTCCTCTTTATTTGGTAGTAATCACTGAAGGTACCGGGGCGGAGCAGGGTCGCCTCAAGTGGGTGAATATCCATCATGGAGCTTAGATCACAATAGAAAGAGTCTATCTCCTTTAGTCTGCGGTCCAGGACGGCGGCTACTTCCTGCCCGGTGTTGTTACTATTAAGCTCAATATAAAGGTGGAGTGCCGGTTTACCCTGTTTGATTTCCTTGCGGATTGACCACTCGGTACCATTAAAACCAGCGTTAGCAATGGCTTGAGCCACCGCTTTTTCGCTTATTCGGGTGAAACCGGCGATGTCTATCAGGTCATCGGCTCTAGACTCAAAGACCATCTGTGGCAGGTAGACCTGTGCCTCTTCATCGGCTAACGAAGTAATCCGAATCAGGTGCCCCAGCCTGTACCTGACGAAGGGCATGCCATAGAGACCGGTGATTACCAGTTCGTAGCGCTGCCCCGGCTCAACTTCGGAGAGCAATATGGTTCGCGGCTGGTAGAAGACGTTTCGCTTGCTCTCCAGCCACTCGCTCTCCGGGATGAATTCGAAGAAGTTGGAGTAGGGGATGAAGGTGAGGTCCTTCTTGTTCCAGCTCTGCATAGCCACTATACCGGCTTCGGTGCAGGCATGAAACTCATAAGGGTATTGACCCCAGTACTGATGCACCAGTTCTCGATAGATTTTGGTATCGATTCCCCAGCCTATGACAGCCTTTACCGGCCATAAGTCTTTGGGTAACAGGCTCCTTCCCTCCAGCTTGCTTCTCAGCCACGCCTTGCCCAGCCGATAGGCTGCGCCAGGTTTTAAAAGGTGTCTTGATAGTTTGGTATTACCGGAATGCTGGTTAAAGTCTTTACCCATCTTGACCAGCACGCTGTTCATGGCAATCAGTATGTCAACTCCAGTTGCCAGGGATACTTCAAAGCCTTTGGCTACCTTTTCCTTGAAGTCCATGTCGTCATGTGCATCTGGTGGTATTACGGGCTCCAGGTTGAACCTCTCATTGGCTCCCGAGGCCAGTATTCCAGAGAGGTAGGGCTTGGGGGCGACATTGAATAGCACATGGTCGCGTTCGGCAATGGAACTCAACCCCTTCTTATGGGAGCAGGCAACAATAAAGGCCGCCATAAGGTTATCAAGTGTCCGGTTGTAGAATTGAAGCGTGTAGGGCACCCTTTTTAAGGAGGTGGAACCGCCAGAAGTACTAGCCCAGACATATGGTTTCTCCGGGAGAGAATCACCGCGGCTTTCTTCCAGGTCAGGGAGGTAGTCGCTGTAGGTAGTTAAAGGGATAAACTGGCGGAATTCATCTATGCTGGCGGGAGTTCTCTGGCCGAAAAACCTTTGGCCCAGCCTGGAGCCAGCCACCAGCGGTATTTGTTGCAGAAGCAATGCCTCCTGTATAGTCATGAATTGCTCCACTGAGAGGTCGAAAAACCCGCAGTACTTGCTCCAGAACCTATCGTATTCTGCTTTCACCATTGGGTGCCTGGTTTCTCGCATACGGTCTCCTCATTGAGTGTTCATTGTCACTGACTGACAAGGTATGGATACTATTGCGCTTTCTACTCAATAGTCTATTAGACATTTGAGCCAAATCCTATCTTACTATCGTCATATTTTACCCAAACCTTTAGTAATACCCCCGGCACGCTCATTGTCGTGCCATAACTCATGCTCCCATCTCACATGATAGGATGAAATAGCCATATTGCGCCGTGACCATTGTCATGCCATTGCCCCTGCGTGGTTATCGCCTAAGAATCAATTTACCGAGATAGGCAGTTCACAGCAACAAGGTAGACTGTCAAAAGACGTGGGTGTCTGCCCTCATTTCGGAAAATAGGTCAGGAAAGCACCAGGAGTACTACCATTTAAAACGAAAGTAATACTCCCGGTGAGATGCCGTTATCTGGTAAAATCTGGAATATTGACTCAAAAATCAGGGCGAATCTTTATGAAGATATTATGAAAAATATACGAAATATTTATAATCTTTATGCCTATGTTAATGATTTTGTGACAAAATTATGCTATATTGTGTAACATAATGATTTACCGTAACGTATTACTAAATGAGGAGGGTGTAATATGAGAAAGAGAATCTTATTCGTGGCCCTTGTTCTCGCCCTGGTCCTGACTAGCGTGATGCCGATGACGGCATTGGCGGCCAAACCGGTACCCTTCGAGGCTATTGGAGGTATCACTTCCATCTCAAAGGGTGAGGTGATGCCGGCTGGCCAGAGTGGCCGGTGGCGGGTAATCGAGCGTGAGCTTACCGTTAACCTGTTCGGGGATATTGGCGGCGTAGAAGGCATTGAGTCCACCATGACCTATAAGGCCAATGTTGAACTGTCAACCCAGGCGGGCAATCTTCACGGCACCCTGGAAGCAGGGTCATACGTCGCCAAGGTGAATGGTAAGATTGAGCCGATAGAGTTCGCAGACTGGTATTTGCCTCCCGGCACCCCCGGTTATCCGGATGGCATTCCTCTGTATAAGCTGACTATTGGTGGCCACTGGGCCTTCACTGACGGAGCTAAAGGTCAAGGTGACTTTGAAGGGTGGGTCGTTTTTATACCTACTCCTCAGGGACATGTTTCAGTCATTACCGGTAGTGCTTTTACCATGACCGGAAAATGGCAGCAGCCATAGACCTTTACGGAATACCTGTTAGCTAAAGTAACAAAGATAGCAGAGAAGCGATATCTCCCCTCTGGGTATGTGTATCCGGAGGGGAGTTTGTTTTTTTGGCGACTCAGGACATCAGGGTTTGGTAAGTTTCTTATCTCTTAATCGAGGAGGAGCAAGCCAAAGCACTTGAAAGGCTCTGACCTATCCCGCACTACTTCGAGTTCAAAGCCCGCCCGGCGCACGGTGCTATAGACATCGATGCCGGCTGACTCCATGGCGGGTCGGGCTTCCGCGGGGCGCAGGCATTCCCTTTTAAGAAACGGATTCGGGTTTTCCATTTTCTCCGCCGGGCATTCCTTGCACAGGGCGCAGGGACCGGCTTCGTACATGAGAGCCTTTTCGTAGCCGGCGAGGAAGGCGGCTTTTTCCATGTTGAAAAGTGTGAGATAAATCGGAGTCTTTTCCGGCTCTTTAAGCAGCTTATCCCGGTATCTGTTGGCGAATTCGATGAGCAGAGCCTGGTTATAGCTTTTCAGTACCTCGACAGTCTCCTGTGGGGTGGGGGCGTAAGGGGGACAGGTAAAGCGCTTGGCGAAATGGCGGCAGCCCACCTGGCATTTGTTTCTTACCCACTGCGCCACCACCACGTCCTGGGGATTGATTAGTTTAACCGCGGTAGCTCCTCCTTCAGATGCGATGGCTTCCAAGTCCTTGACAATCGAGTCCAATGTCTGCATGGCTTCACCTCTCAGATAGTAATACTTTCGGACATGCTACTTTCAGGAACAGTACTTTTCCTGGAGCACCTTTCTCAGCACCTTTCCCGCCGGATTCCTGGGCAGCTTTTCGACCAGGGTCACTGACCTGGGGCAGGCATAGTCCGGCAGTTTTTGCTGGCAGAAGGCTAGTATATCATCGGCAGTAGCGTTGTCTTCCTTTCTCACCACGACTACTGCCAGGGGCACTTCTCCGAGCTTATCATCAGGAACTCCGATTATCGCTGCCTCAACGATACTCGGATGCTGGTAGATTACCTCCTCTATCTCTGATGGATATATGGTGTTACCGCCGCTGACAATCAAATCCTTCTTCCTTCCCACCAGGTACATGTAGCCATCTTCATCTATGGTTGCCAGGTCGCCGGTGTGCAGGTAACCATCCCTCAATGCCTCTTCCGTAGCCTGTGGCATACGCCAGTAGCCCTTCATCAGGTTGTCTCCCCTCCCTATTACCTCGCCTACCTCCCCCGGCACCACATCCGTGCCTTCGTCATTGACCACCCTTACTTCCACATTAGGCGGCTCTTTACCGCAGGAAGCCAGCCTTTTGACCTTATCCGGCGGCCCATCGATTACCTGCTCCTCGGGGACAGTAATGGCTAGTGGAGTAAGCTCAATCATACCGTAAACCTGGAAGAAGATGTTACCAAGGGTCTGAAGCGCGCGTTTGAAGGATTCAACCGGCATGGGCAAACCGCCGAACCATACGTGACGGAGGCTGCCGGTATCATAGCGGTTGAGCTGTGGGTGCTCCAGCAGGGACATAATCATCGGTGGCGCCATCATGCCGAGGGTAACC
>JAHJRU010000099.1 GCA_018830745.1 Chloroflexota bacterium | reverse complement strand
GGGTCTTCTTCGATATAGCCCGGTATGCCGCGCAGGTAGCGTACTCCCATCTTCTTGCTGCGATTGAACAGGTCCTCGAAACCCTTGCCGAAGGCGCGTATATCGATGTAGAAAACAATGATTTCAGTATCAGGGTAATGCTCTTTTAACAGCAGGCTGTCCTTTATGGTATTCATGCAGCATATGTTGCTGCAGTAGGGATGTCCGTGCTTGGCCGACCGTGACCCGACGCACTGGATGAAGCCGATGCGCTTCGGCGTTGTGCCGTCGCCGGGCCTGACGAAGTGGCCATTAGTCGGTCCGCCGGCGCAGATAAGGCGCTCGAACTCCAGACTGGTAACCACATTTTCGAACTTGGTGTAACCGTATTCATCCAGCTCGGTGGGGTCATAGACGTCCAGTCCGGTAGCCACGATGATGGTGCCCACATTGAGGTCGATAATCTCATCCTGCATATCGAAGTCAATGCATTTCTTATCGCATTTTTCCAGGCACTTGCCGCAGGCGATGGGATTATTGCCCAGGCAGTCGTCCATATTTATCGTGTAGGAGGAGGGGATGGACTGGGGGAAGGGAATATAAATCGCCTTGCGGTGGGCAAAGCCCTGCTGGTACTCGTCCGATTTTATTTCCGGGCATACGTCAACGCATTCGCCGCAGGCGATGCAGTCGTTTTCATCAACGTAGCGCGCCTTTTTACGCACTTTTACGTTGAAGTTACCGACGTATCCGGTGACCTCTTCGACTTCGCTCAGGGTCAGGAGCTTGATTCGGGGATGTCGACCGACATCCGTCATCTTAGGACCGAGTATTCATATAGAGCAGTCCATAGTGGGAAAGGTCTTGTCCAGTTGTGCCATCATCCCGCCGATGGAGGGCTGCCTTTCCACCAGGTAGACCGTATGCCCGGAATTTGCCAGGTCAAGGGATGCCTGAATACCGGCGATTCCACCGCCGATTACCAGGGCGGCATCGGTGACGGGAAACTCATTTTCATGCTGTGGCTGGAGCCGGCGCGCCCGGGCAACCGCCATTCCCACGAGCTCCCTGGCTTTCTCGGTGGTCGCCGTATCATTAATAAAATAAACCCAGCTGCACTGCTCCCTGATGTTAGCCATTTCCAGCAGATAGGGGTTAAGGCCGACCTCGGCGGTGCAGGTGCGGAAGGTAGGCTCATGAAGGCGGGGCGAGCATGAAGCCACCACGATGCGGTTGAGGTCGTTTTCCCGAATATGCTTCTTTATATCTTCCTGTCCGGGGTCAGAGCAGGTATACTGGTTTCCCACCGAGACGACCACATCGTCCAGACCCTCGGCGTACTTTCTGACCGCTTCCGTGTCCACAAAGCCGGCAATATTCTTGCCGCAATCGCAGACAAACACGCCTATTCTCACATTTTCATCGCTCATATCGATTCCTCCTACCCAATCAACGCTCTGGCGGCAAAACTGGTCAAGTCCTCTATTTCTATTTGCAGCTCCTCCCCCAGATTCTGGTCATGCATGGCGCATTTCAGGTGTATCTGGCACTTGGGGCAGGACGTCAGCATTATCTCAGCTCCGGTAGCCTTAGCCTCACGCAGGCGTTCCACCTGAATCTGCTTGTTGATGGTGCCGCAGTTTATCCAGGCCTGGGTGCCGCAGCAGAGGGCGCTGGTGCGGTTGTGGTACATCTCCACCAGCTCCACCCCCGGAATGGCGTCTATTATGGCGCGTGGTTCGGCATAAATGCCGGAGAACCGGCCCAGCCGGCAGGGGTCGTGGTAGGTGACCTTCTTGGGCGTGCGGCGGAATTTCAGTTTGCCCTCAGTCACCGCTTCGGCCAGCAGTTGGGATATGTGGATTACCTCGAAATCCAGGCTCCCGAAGTGGCGCGGGTATTCTTCTTTCAGGGTTAAATATCCCTCCGGACAGGTAGTGACCACCCGCCTGGCTTTAGTCTTGCTTATCTCTTTCAGGTTGTGCTTGGCCAGCTTGGCGAAGTTCTTCATATCTCCTGCCCAGAGCAGGTCATGTCCGCAGCAGCGTTCGTTCGGCATTAGCGCCGGCGTAATATCCAGCTGGTTGAGGAGCTTCACCGCTCCCCTGGCTGTGCCTATACCTTTTACCCCGATATCGGAGAACAGCACATCGAAGTACGGCTGACAGCCAACGAAATACAGTGTTTCGCCCTTGGTGGCTGTTTTCAGGGTCTTATCTACCCAGCCCAGCCGGTTCTGTCTGAGGGAATTAGCCGTCATGATGTGCATCAGGGATTGAAGTGCGCCGCCGTGGGTGCATTCGCCCGCTTCCCCTGAATCGTGCGCCTCTATCCTGAGAGAACGGATTAAATCGGTATACTGGACGCCGGACTGGCACTTTTCCTCGCACATGGAGCAGGTGATACAGGACCAGAGCTGCCCGTTTTTCAACAGTTCGGTGCCATCGCCGCTGAGGGCGCGGTGAACCAGCTTTCTCGGTGAGTAGTCAGGGTCATAGTGGGATATAGGGCAGGTGACGGTGCACTTGCCGCAATCGAGGCAGGAGTAAGCGCTGGTATCGGCGATTATCCGCTTGATTCTGGTCATTATAAATCCTTCTTATACCGGGCTGGCCACTTTCGCCTTCCGGCGGCGGGAGTTGGGCTTTGGTTTGCCTATACGTTTAACAAAGGTAGATACCTGCCTGAGCAGGAGGTCTTCCCTGCCCAGTGGTACTTCTATTAAAGCCAGTCTATTCTGGTCGATACCCAGCAGGTTCAGCACCCCTTTTGCTTGGGCTAGTACTTCCTGCGCTTTGGCGCCCCCGCACTCGTAATGGCAGTCATCGGGCGGGCATCCCAGCAACATCACGCCGTCAGCGCCCAACTCGAACGCCTTGAGGATTAAGCCGATATTCAGTCGCCCGAGGCACATTAAGCGGATAAGGTTGATGCCGGCAGGGTATTCCATCTTATTTATCCCTGCCATCTCCACGCCGCTGTAAGCGCTCCAGTTGCAGACAAAGCCTACAATGCGTGGTTCAAAATCAGTAGTAATATATTCATCTAACTTAGTCATGGGACTTGCTACGTTTAATTTAGGTAAGGATTGCCTTAAGGGAGGCAGAAATCTGGCGGTCGCTGTAACCGTTCTGGCTGAGGGCTCCGGACGGGCAGTGAGCCACGCATAGACCGCAGCCCTGGCATAACCCTTCATCCACCTGGGCGCACATAATGGCTGGAATCCTCTCCGTCAGGGCGATAGCCCCGAATCCACAGACGGTTTCACAGGTGCCACAACCGCGACATCTCGACTGGTCAACGGAGGCGCAAGTCTGGGCTACCTCGATGGTGCCTCTGCTCATCAGGACCGCTGCCTTGCTGGCGGCGGCTGCCCCCTGCATTAGTGCCTCGGTTATGTTGTCGGCTGCCTGCCCGGTGCCGCACAAAAATACGCCGGGTGGCTGGCTGGATGCCGGTTCCATACCGGATTCCCATTTCAACAGCGGATGATTCCCGTCGTCGATAGTTTTAAATATGAAAGGCGGCAGCTCCGTATTTTTCGTAAGCGAGCTATCCGGATGGTTATTGGTCCCGCCGCTGAGGTCGAAGATAATTGCTCCAATCGTAAACTGCCGCAATTGTCCGTTCTGGCTGACTGAAGCCCGGTACCGGCCGGCCTGGCCGGCGATATTTAAAAGCTCTGCATTGCTTAATACGGTTGTTCCCTGACTGAGCAGTTCTTTTTCCAGCTTGTTTCCGGCCGATTCAAACTCCTTTTCTGGTTCTCCATATGACCCGTATTTCCGAATCAGTGTCGTCTGAAAGCCCTGCGAGGCCAGGTCAGCAGCAGCGCGCAGGCCGCTTAAACCGCCGCCAACTACCAGGGTGCTTCTCTCGATATTGATACTTTTCCGGCTCGATGGCTGGCTTTCAAGAGCGCGGGCTAGCCCGGCACCAATCAGCTTCTTGGCCTTAGCCGTGGCTGCCTCCGACTGGTGCCCGTGTACCCAGGCACAGTGCTCTCTGATATTGACGAACTCGTAGTAAATATTATCTCTCAACTGGGTGCTCAGCAGGTTGGATTTACACTTGACCCGGCGGTCAGAGCAACTGAAGCAAATCTGGTCCAGGTTACAGCAGGAGCAGGCGGCTAAGACTACGTGGGTGAGGCCATGCTCTCGGGCTAAATCAAATATCTCATTATCAGCCTCATCGGTGCAGGCGTATTCAACCTGTCGGGACAAAACGATGTTGCCCTTTCCCTGGTAGTACGCCACTACATTCGGTAAATCTATCACCTCGCCGATGCTGCCGCCGCAATCGCAGACAAAGATACCTGCCCTCGGCTCTTCAGGGCTGACAGCTCTCTGGCTTCTGGCTTCGCCAGCTTCCACAAAATCCGTTCTGATTGCTTCCCGGACAACCCGAGGTTTTTCTTTATCTACCGCGTGTCTCTTCGTCAGGTCAACCATTATCCGGCTGGCGACGGCTGAGGCCGGGTATAGCTCCCCATCGGGCGAAGATGGTATCAGGTAGATTCCAGAACGCCGGGTGGATGAGCCTATTACCTCGGATTCCCACAGCTGAGTATCGAGGTTTTCCCTTACGGCGATGGCGTCAACTTCGAGTTGGACCTGTGTTGGTGTCATATTGTGCTCTACGGCACCGAGTTCGCAGGCTCGTTCGCATTCCATACACTCGCTACAGGTAGCACAGTTCAAGCATCGTTCGGCTTCCTTGATTGCTGTTCCGGCGTTATAACCCAGCTCCACCTCTTCGAAGTTTCCAATCCTGAATTCATATTTGAGGCAGGGCAGCGGCTGGCGTTCTGTTGGCGGGATATATACTTCGTCCAGGTTGACTTCTACGGGCTTGACTTTATCCAGCGAGCGGTTGGCGGCCGGGTCATCGCCGCGCAGATACCGGTCAATGGAGATAGCCGCCTGGCGTCCCTCGGCGATGGCATTTATCATCGGGGCGCCGGGTCTGGCGGCGTCACCGGCAGCGAATATCCCGGGAATCTTGGTTGCCAGGGTAAGGGGGTCAACAACAATATGCTTCCCCCCTTCCGTCAGGGTAGTGTCTCCCATAAGGAATGCCAGTCCGGGTCTCTGTCCGGTGGCCACGACTACGGTATCGGCCTCGACCAAGAATTCTGTTCCTTCTATCGGGATAGTATGGCGTCGTCCGTAGTAGTCTGGCCTCCCCAGTCGCATTCGCCGGAACTCGATGCCAGCCACCCTTCCATATTGACCGACAATCCTGATTGGTGCTACCAGATAATCAAATTCGACCCCTTCTTCCTCGGCTTCGGTAATCTCATCCGGGTTGGCGGTTAGCATTCCCTTGGAATATCTATCGACCACCAAGACACGCTCACAATGAAGACGGACGGCGGTGCGGGCTGAGTCTATACCGGTGTAGCCGCCACCAATGACCACTACTTTTTTACCCACGGTAACCGGCTGCTTTAAGTTGAAAGCCTGTAGAAAAGCGATGCTGTTGATAACTCCCTCCAGGCCTTCGCCGGGGATACCCAACCGCTGGTTTCTATGGGCGCCAACAGCGATGAGAATGGCTTCATATCCCTGCTGTTGCAGCTCCGGGATGGTGAGGTCCTTCCCGATGGGGGTGGAAGTCCGGATTTCAATACCCAGGCGCACAATATCGTTGATATCGGCTTGCCGCACCTCACGGGGCAGGCGGAATCGAGGCATACCAAAGGTTATCATGCCACCGGGGGCAGGCAGGGCTTCGAAGACAGTCGAGCGGTGCCCCATTCGCGCTAAATCACGCGCTGCCGTCAGGCCAGCTGGTCCGGCGCCGATAATAGCCACCCGAGGATGGGTTGATTCCACGTGATTGTTTGTTTCGTGTGTCCTTTTCAGGGAGGCGCGGGGGGAACTGTTGTCCGCCGCATACCTTTTCAGGGCGCATATTGATACCGCTTTGTCTACCTGGCTGCGGGTGCAGGCATCCTCACAGGGATGGGTGCATATCCGCCCCAGTACCCGCGGGAAAGCCACGGCGTCTGTTATCATGTCAAGCGCTTCGTCTATCTTGCCCTTGGAAATCAAGGCAACATAGCCCTGGACGTTAATTCCGGCCGGACATGCGGCGGTGCAGGGGGGTATTCCCCTCTTGTCTATCATATAAGTAGAAGGGGCTGATTTTATCCCAAAATCAGGGCGATGAATTGCTTTATGGCCGTCGGCAGTTTTACCGGATAGCGGAATTACGTTTACCGGGCACTCACGCTCGCACCGGGCGCAGCTGGTGCACGTGTCCACATTTACGTATCGGGGCTGCTGAACCACGTTTACGCGGTAATCGCCCCTGTTTCCCTTAATCCTGGATACGCTGGCGCTGGTGAGAACTTTGATATTGGGGTGACTGGAGGCTTTCAGGAGCTTTGGTATCAAACGGAGTGACTCAGGCTGGTTATGCCACCAGCTTTTGCCAGGATTAACGCCGTTAACTTGGAGAGCTGGCGACGGTTCGACCAGTGTCACCTTTATGCCGCTATCGGCCAGGTCTAATGCGGTCTGAACGCCATGAATATCTCCGCCGATTACCAGGGCTTCCCCACTCATTTTCCCTTGCCCTCGCTTGGCGTCAGTTGTTCCAGACCGTGGGCATAGCCGCGGTCAAAGGCTTTGGTATTCAGTTCCTCGGTGCCCTTGGGCACGGATTCAAGCACTGCCTGTTTCATGGCGTCCCTGGATACCACCTGGCTAACGGCGGTGATAAATCCCAGCATGACGATATTGGCTACTGCCGCCCGACCAAGCTCCTGAGCTATGCGCGTAGCCGGGATGGTGAAAATACGGGTGTCTTTTGACTTTTCCGGTTTGACCATGTCTTCGTCAATGAGCAGCATGGTATCCGGGCGCATGGTGGGGGAGTAGGTATTATAGGCTCCCTGGGACATAACCGCCAGGACTGAGGGGTTGTCAATGTAGGGATATGAGATGGGGTCATCCGATATGACTACCTGGGTACGGCAGGCGCCTCCCCTGGCTTCCGGTCCATAGTCCTGGGTGTGAGTGGAATTCTTCTTATCAAAGAGGGCGGCGGCTTTGCCCATGATATAGCCGGCCAGGACAATGCCCTGTCCGCCGAGTCCACCTATTACTATCTCATCTCGATGCATAATATATTACCTATTTGGACTTTGAAGCGGCTGTAGCCGCCTTTTTCTTGACCGCTTCGCCTTTGGACTCTTCCGGCCCGAAGGCTTTCTGCTCAACTCTCAGCTGAAGGTCGCTGTATGTCGGAAGATCGATATCGATAAACTTGCCCACGATAATCTTGCCATTGAGGTCAATATCCACGTCCTTGGGGTCGGCACCGTGCTGGATAACGCTGTTTTCCTGGTAGTATCTCATCTGGTCCATGCCGGTGGGCTGTCGGTTCATGCGACCGTATACCGTAGGGCAGGGGGCAATGACTTCGATGAACTTAAACCCCCTTTTTAAGAGGGCTTCGTTAATGGTCTGCTCCAGTCGGCGCACGTGCATTGATGTCCAGCGGGCAACATAGGTGGCGCCACTGGCGGCGGCCAGGTAGGGTATATTGAAGGGCCGTTCGTAATTGCCGCTGGGTGAGGTGGCGGTACGGGCGTCCAGCGGGGTAGTTGGCCCCAGCTGGCCACCGGTCATTCCATAGTTGAAGTTGTTGACACATATTATGGTCATATCTATATTTCTGCGGGCGGCGTGAATCAGGTGATTTCCCCCGATGGCTACGAGGTCGCCGTCTCCCGAGAAGACCACCACTTGCAGTTCTGGATTAGCCAATTTTAGTCCGGTAGCGAAGGGTATGGCTCTGCCATGCGTAGTATGGAATGAGTCCAGATGGACATACCCGGCAGCGCGGCCGGTACAGCCGATGCCAGAAACGACACACACCTTATCGGCGTCTATATCGGTTTTAACTAAAGCGCTGAGAAAGCAGTGGAGGACTGAGCCTATTCCACAGCCCGGGCACCAGATATGGGGCATGCGGTCTTCCCTCAAATACTGGTCCATCTCTTGTGTCTGCTCTGAGCCGTCGTCATTCATTTAACTGCGCTCCTGATAGCTTCTAATATAGTCTCCGGACGATGGGCACTGCCACCCATGTGAGGCAGGAGTAAAGTCTCGGCTTTGCCCCCGGCACAGCGCTCCACCTCCAGCACAATCTGCCCGGAGTTTATCTCCGGGACGATGAAGGTTTTGGTTTGCCTGGCTAACTGTCTGATTCTCTCCTCGGGGAAAGGCCAGACCGTGATGAGCCGGAGCATACCCACTTTAATACCTTCGCCCCGGGCGAGTTCAACGGCATATTGTGAGACACGGGCTGAGATACCGTAGGAGCAGACGATGACATCGGCATCCTCTGTGCCGTCTTCTTCAATCTCAATAATGTCCGCCTTGTTTACCTCTATCTTGTCAATCAGCCGTCTTACCAGCTTATCCTGTGCCGCCGCCGTCATTACGGGGTAGCCTCTCTCATCATGGGTGAGACCGGTAACATGAAAGCGATAGCCATCTCCGGCATTGGCCATAGGGGGCACAAGGTCTTCATCCGGCTGGAAGGGCACGTATTCGCCCGGTGGGGTAGTGGGTTGGCGTCTTGGTGTTAAGGGGATGTCTTCCGGTGGTGGTATTACCACCTTCTCACTCATATGGCCCACTATCTCGTCGGCCATGACGAGCACCGGGAGGCGATACTGCTCAGACAGGTTAAATGCCTTGATGGTCAGATAGTAGCATTCCTGTGGGGAGCTTGGGCACAGAGCGATAATGCTGTATGGTCCATGAGAACCCCAGCGTGCCTGCATCATATCACCTTGGCCGGTTAACGTGGGCAGTCCGGTGGAGGGTCCAGCCCGCTGGATATTAGCTACGACGCAGGGAGTTTCCAGCATGATTCCCAGGCCAAGGTTCTCCATCATCAGGCTGAATCCGGGCCCGGATGTAGAGGTCATGGACTTGACACCGGCCCAGGAAGCGCCCAGAATAGCCGCCATTGAGCCCAGCTCATCCTCCATCTGGATGAAAGTGCCACCGACCTCGGGCAGTCGGGCCGCCATTCGCTCGGCTACCTCCGTAGCTGGCGTGATGGGATAGCCGGCAAAGAAGCGGCACCCGGCGCTTATTCCGCCTTCGGCGCAGGCAATATCGCCGTTCATAAAGAACTCGCCCACCAGAGGACCTCTTCTAGCCATGTCTCACAACTTCCTTGACCTTCTCTTCCTCCGTTACTTTTATGGCAAATTCAGGGCAAAGCATCTCGCAGAGACCGCAGTTCACACAATCTTCGGGCTGTGCCGCCTGGGCGGGGTGATATCCTTTGGCGTTAAAAGCCTTGGATTCCTCCAGGACGTGTTTGGGACAGAACTCAATGCAAAACCGGCATCCCTTGCACCGGTCTTCCATAATTTCAATTTGACCTCGGCTGGGCTTTACCTTATTCAGGTCCAGCGCTTTTCGCCATATCTTCATAACAGTTATTGTATTGCTTTCTCGGTGATTTGGTGTGGGGAGGAACCCACCAAATAATGATGTTATCACGGACTTGGCGTTTGAGTCAATTAATAGGTGCTGGCTGGATATGTCCTGGATGGGTTTAGAAGGAGCGTGGTTGTTCCTCTCCTGACTGGCACGGTTGCGGCATATGCGGTAAAAATATGCTATAATATTACCGTATATATGCACTTTTTGAAAATCGTATAACTTCCGATATCAGGTCAGATGAAGCTAAGTGTGCGGTATAATTGAAACTGGAAAAAGGATATTCGGGTATTGACACGGTGAAAAACCTATGGTATTATATGCGGTAATAGACTACCGCTTATGTCCCGGTGGAGAATATTTTTACTAGGCCTATTTCTCCTGACATGATTGAGGATAGTCCATCTGTTGCTGGAGAGGAGACTTGAATGATTGCCGTAGTTGATTATGGTGCCGGTAATCTGCGCAGCGTGACCAATGCGCTTGCCAAGCTGGGCTACGGCATGAAGATAACCAGTCGCCCCGACGATATACTCAGCGCTCAGGCGGTAATACTGCCCGGTGTTGGTGCCGCCGGTGATACCATGAAAAGCCTGGAGGAACTGGGTATGGTTGAACCCATCCGCCAGTTCATTGCCGCCGGGCGTCCCTTTCTTGGCATTTGTATCGGACTTCAAATGCTGTTTACCGGGACCGAAGAAGGTGGCTGGCATGATTGCCTTGGTGTCCTGCCGGGGCGAGTTAGAAGACTGCCCGGGGGGCTGAAGATACCCCACATGGGTTGGAACCAGGTTAAACAAAAAACCGCTCATCCGGTGTTTGATGGCATACCCGACGAAGCTAATTTTTATTTCGTGCATAGCTACTATGCCGAGCCGGAGGATAGCTCGCTGGTGGCTGGCGAGACAGAATATGGCATCTCGTTCTGCAGTGTCGTCGCCAGAGGCAGCCTGGTGGCCACCCAGTTTCACCCGGAAAAGAGCGGTGAATACGGGCTCAAGATGTATGATAATTTCATCCGGTTTGCTCTCAGGGCAGGCTAGGCGGAAGGTGATAGAGAAAATGCACAGACGGAGAGGTAAAGGCGGATGCTGACCAGGAGGATTATTCCCTGCCTGGATGTGAAGGGGGGCAGAGTAGTAAAGGGTAAGAGCTTCATCCGCTTACAGGATGCTGGTGACCCGGTGGGGCTGGCTGACTTCTATTATAAAGAGGGCGCCGACGAGCTGGTATTTCTGGACATCACGGCTACCCCGGAAGGGCGTGATACCATGGTGGACGTTGTAGAGCGCATCTCAGAGAGGGTATTCATGCCGTTGACGGTAGGTGGTGGTCTTCGTAATATCGGGGATATGCGGCGCATGTTGAAGGCTGGCGCCGATAAAGTTTCAATAAACACTGCCGCATTGCGCAAACCAGCCATTATAAGTGAGGGAGCCGAGAAATTTGGTAACCAGTGCATTGTAGTAGCCATAGATGCCAAGCGGGTGGGAGATGGCGAGGTGACGCGCTGGGAGGTCTATGTCTCCAGCGGGCAGGAGGCGACTGGGATAGATGCCGTTGATTGGGCAAAACAGGCGGTGGAGCTTGGCGCGGGGGAAATTCTGCTTACCAGCATGGACGCTGACGGGCATAAAGCAGGATATGATATTGAGCTCACCCGTACTATTTCAGAAGCGGTGACCGTGCCGGTAATTGCCAGCGGTGGCGCCGGCACGCTGAGGGACCTTTATCAGGTATTGACTGAAGGCAAGGCGGATGCTGTCCTGGCAGCCAGCATATTCCATTACGGGACCTATTCCATTGCCAAGACGAAACAGTTCCTTTCAGACCGGGGAATTCCGGTACGGACTTAGGGGGGCGATTATTTTCCGCAGTGACATTGTCTGCGGAGAGAGTGGGTTTAATCTGGTGGTTAGTTCCGGTGACACCGCTTGGATTTTAATTTCATCGGCGCTGGTTATGCTAATGACGCCGGGAGTAGCCCTGTTCTATGGCGGCATGGTGAGGCGGAAAAACGTACTCTCGACCATGATGATGAGCTTCATTGCCCTGGCTCTGGTTGGCCTGCTCTGGGTGCTCTATGGCTACAGTCTGGGCTTCGGATCGGATATAGGCGGTTTTATTGGTGGCCTTGACTTTCTTGGCCTCAGAGGAGTGGGGCAGGAGCCCTCTGCTATCTATGCGACGACAGTACCTCACCTGGCTTTCATGGTATTTCAGGCTATGTTCGCCGTAATTACGGTAGCCCTTATCACCGGAGCGGTGGTAGAGCGGATTAAATTTAGCGCCCTGCTCGTATTTTCGGCGTTGTGGTTGACCTTTGTTTATGCACCGGTGGCGCATTGGGTGTGGGGTGATGGTGGCTGGTTAATCAGCCTGGGTGCCCTAGATTTTGCCGGTGGTACAGTGGTTCATATCACCGCAGGCATCTCTGCCCTGGCTTTAGCCATGATGCTCGGTCCCCGCAAAGGCTTTCGTCATGGGGAGGCTATGGAGCCCCACAATATTAGCCTGGTGTTGCTTGGTGCTGGTCTACTCTGGTTTGGCTGGTTTGGCTTTAATGCCGGCAGTGCCCTCACCGCCGGTGGATTGGCATCGAGCGCTTTTGTAGCTACCAATACTTCGGCGGCGGCGG
>JAHJRU010000098.1 GCA_018830745.1 Chloroflexota bacterium | reverse complement strand
TGGACATGATACGTAATATGGGGAAAGATATCACGGCTATTATTGTCACCCATGACATGGATCTGGTATTTGGCGTGGCGGAAAGAATAATGGTGCTCCATTATGGACAAATTATAACTGAAGGCGCACCGGACATAGTACGTAATGATCCCAGGGTCAGGGAAATTTACATGGGAGCAGGAGAAGATACGTAAGATGCTGGAACTGTTTGATATCCACACCTATTATGGGGATAGTTACATACTACAGGGTATTTCCCTGGAGGTGAGAGAGGGTTCCACCGTAGCCTTACTGGGCCGCAATGGCATGGGCAAAACAACCACTATTAGCTCAATCATTGGTCTTACCCCCCCGCGCCGCGGCGAAGTACGTTTTAAGGGGAAAAACGTTAGCAACCTCGAGTCCTATAAGATTGCCAAGATGGGAATGGGCCTGGTTCCCCAGGGGCGGCACATCTTCCCCTCTCTGACGGTAAAGGAAAATCTTACCATGTCGGCCCGAACCAGGGGAAAAGATAACCCGTGGTCTTTAGATAGGGTTTATTCCTTTTTCCCGGTATTGAAGGAACGAGCCAGCATAAAGGGTAATCTCCTCAGCGGTGGAGAGCAGCAAATGCTGACCATCGCCAGGGCATTAATGACCAATCCTGATTTGCTACTGATGGACGAGCCTTCAGAGGGACTGTCCCCGCTGCTGGTACGAGAGATTGGCCGCATTATTGCCCAGCTCAAGGAAAGCGGCTTTTCTATTCTGTTAGTGGAACAGAATCTTCCCATGGCGTTATCCGTCGCCGATTACATCTATGTCATAAGCAAAGGCACTATAGTACACCAGTCTACAACCAAGGAATTCAAAGACAATGAGGAGATTAAGGCCAGATACATCGGTGTGGCACATGAATCCATTTAGCCGGGGTCTAATACCATTTGGATGAGGAGGGGCGAATATGAAAGAAGAAACCGTTTCACTAACCAGCGATGAGGAACAAAGGTACCAAAAAGCGGGTTTTGGCCAACAACTAGGCTTTGGTGAGAAGCCGGCATTGCTCGTCATTGACTTGATGAATGCCTTCACTGACCCCGAAGCGCCGTTTGGTTCCAACATGGATGCAGAAGTACAGGCCACAGCCGAAGTTATACATCTGGCCCGGCAGAAAGAGATTCCGGTAATCTTCACTGCCATGGGATACGAAGAGGGCTGCGAAAGCGAGATGGGCATCTGGCTTAAGAAAGCGCCTACGTTAGCCCTGTTGAAGGCCGGCTCCCGGTTAGTTGAGATAGATGAACGTGTGAAGCCGATGACTGGCGAGCCGGTGATTATCAAGCAGGGGCCAAGCGCCTTCTTCGGTACCCATCTGTCATCACTCCTTATCCGCCTGGGGGTCGATACCCTCATCATCACCGGCTGTACCACCAGTGGTTGTGTCCGGGCAACAGCGGTCGATGCCCTGCAATACAGCTTCAGAGCTATCGTGCCCCGGGAATGTGTTGCCGATCGGGCAAAAGGTCCACATGAGGCAAATCTTTTCGATATCAACCAGAAATATGGAGATGTAGTCCCGGTGCAGAGAGTGATCGATTACTTGAATAACCTGCCCCCACAGGAGTAACCAATAGCCGTAATTGGACAATCAGGAGGAGTTAAGTGGCATTTAAAGACAATCGTCAATTTATAGAAGCGCTGGAAAGGACCGGAGATATAGTCCGCATCAAGCAGGAAGTAGATTGGGAGCTTGAGGCGGCAGCTATCGCTCGACGCTCCAACGAGATGCAGGGCCCGGCCTGCCTCTTTGAAAAGATTAAGGACTATCCGGAGGGCTTCGGTATCTTCAGCGGTGGCATCGCCAGCTACAGAAGACTGGCCATTGCTCTGGGACTCAGCCCTGACATTCCGGTGAGGGACATGTTTGCCGAATATGAGCGCCGAGAGCAGCATCCCATCAAGCCTGTGGTGGTCAAGGACGGACCGTGCAAAGAGAATGTTATGCTGGGTGATGATGTGGATGTCTTCCAGTTTCCCGCACCCCTAATCCACGATGGAGACGGCGGCCGTTATCTGGGGACATGGGACATAGTAATAAACCAGGACCCGGATTCAGACTGGACTAACTGGGGGACCTACCGCTTCATGCTTCATACTCGGCGGGCGCTGGTGGGACAGCCGCTGCCCCTCAGTCACCTGGCAATGCTCCTGACCGAAAAGTATGTTCCGGCTAACAAGCCGATGCCGGTGGCAGTAGTAACCGGGGCTGACCAGCTTTCCACTCTGGTGGGTGGTGCCGGCTACCGGATAGGCGAGAGCGAAGCGGACTTCGCCGGAGCCCTGGCTCAGGAGCCGATAGAGCTGATTAAGTGTGAAACCAGTGATCTGTTGGTGCCTGCTCACGCAGAAATTGTGATTGAGGGTGAAGTAATACCCCGCGTTACCCAGATGGAGGGACCCTTCGGTGAGTATACCGGCTACCGTTCTCGGCCTGGAGGCGACGGCGTAATATGCCAGGTAAAGGCAATTACTTACCGCAACTCTCCAATGATAACCATGGTCAGTCTGGGCACGCCGATAGACGAAGCCGGCGTGTCAGGAGGAATCACCATGGCCATGGCTTACAAGAGGCGACTGAAGAAGCTCGGACTGCCAATCACCGATGTTTCCCTGCCTTTGGAGGGAGCATGCCACGTGGTGGTGGTGGGGGTGACGAAAGGTGGCAACGAGATTGCCCAACAGGTCAGAGACGCCCTCACATCACGCCGGGTGCCCATAACCAAGATAATAGTAGTAGACCAGGATATTGATGTCTTTAACTTTGGCGAGGTGCTGCACGCCGTAGGCACCAGGTGCCATTCAGTTCGGGGCGTAATGATAAAGGAACACCCCGGCCGGGGGAACCCCCTGACACCCTGTTACAGCACAGAGGAACGAGCCCACGGCCTGGGGGCGACGGCACTGCTGGACTGCACCTACCCGCTGGATTGGCCCGAGAACGACCTGCCGGTCAAGTCTTCATTCAACACCATCTACCCGGAAAGCATCAGACAGAAGGTGACTGAGAACTGGCAAAGGTATGGATTTAAATAACTACCACGCTAAAAGTAACACTTCATGGTAAGGAGAGAAATGAAGAAAGAATATGTAACCTGGCTGGTAAGAGACGAACAGCTTATGGAGGAACAGGAGCTCGAACTCACTATCAGAGACCTTACCCCCGGCCGGGAGAAATACACTGGCCTGAATGTCAAGGCTATATTGTCCAGCTCGCCGGATAAATTACCTGATGGGGACATATTGTGGATTAGAAGTGGCACCGGCGTGCTGCATCCCCAGCCATGGGCAATCAAGATTACGGGGGACTTGGGCGAGTTTTTATCTCGAAGCCCCTTCAATTATGCCGATCTTTTAGCTAAGTGAGGCCAGCCGGTAATGAGCAAGCCTTATTAGTGTTTGTACCAGGCAAATCCTGGTCGGTGAGGCCGTGGTAAATTGACGAAGACACGGAGAGCATTGGCCGGGATTCCGTTTCTAACCACCGTTACACCCTATTTATTAAGGAGGGCTTCAATGGAACAGCAGGAATGGCAGTATAAAAATACACATACGATACTAAAGGAAAAGGCTGGAAGTCAGGGAAGCAAGGTTTATATTGAAAGTCCTGACCAGGGAAAGCACATAACCTATGAGCAAACGTACGCCACGTGCAACAGAATCGCCAATTTCTTGAAAGAAAAGGGACTAAAAGCAGACAGTAGAGTAGCCCTCATCGGCGAAAACTCGATAGAAACCCTGCTCATTTTCTTGGGTGTGTCGAATTATGGTTCTATCATCGGCCCCATAAACGTAGAAGAAAGCAAAGAGAATGTTTACCGTGTGCTTGATATAGCCAGGCCAAAGATTGTTTTCTACGACCAGAAATTGACCTTTGATCAAGAAAGATACCAGGCGGATTTATGGATACCTTATGCTGATTTTGATATTGATAGCGGGCAAGAGAATGAATTATTTCATATTTTAAAAACCTATAGCCCCGTATTTGACTCTCCCCTGGGGACAAAAGATGATGTGGCTACACTTGTTTTTACCTCTGGAACAACAGCCGTTCCCAAAGGCGTGGCCTCAACCCGGGAAGCTTTCTATTATCAGCCGCTAGATGCCGTGGACAGGTTGAAAATTACGGAACAAGACGTTATCCTGGACTATCGCGCTTACAGTTGGAATTCTCCTCAGATTCTGTCAATTTTGCCAAGCCTGTATACCGGCGCAACTCTGGTATTTGCCAAGAAATTCTCCCGTACCCGGTGGCCCTCATGGCTCAAGGACAACAAGGTTACTGTGTGTGTAGGCGTACCCGCTGTCTTCAACATGCTTCTGGAACAGGAGGTTCCGCTGCATAAAAAAGATGTCCCGTCCCTGAGATTTATGACCAGCAGTACAGCTCCCTTACTGGTAAAGAACCAGCTGAGGTTTGAAGAGCGATACGGGATTCCTATTAACCAAGGAGCCGGTAGCAGTGAAACCGGCTGGATGGGATTGAATGATCCAGAAAACAGGAAACTCGGTTCAATAGGCCCGCCCCCCCGATTTAAAGAGGTGTTGATTTTAGATGAGGATAACAACGAGCTCCCCAATGGACAGGAGGGGGAACTGGTTGTCAGGGGCAAATCATTGGGACTGGGCTATATAACGCCAGATGGTGAAATTGACAGATTCCCCAAGGATGGGTTTCATACCGGTGATTTAGGCCATAAGGACAGTGATGGGTGTGTTCATATTACCGGGAGAAAGAAGGACATCATAATCAGAGGGGGGGTTAACATTTCTCCCATGGAAATTACCGGCTGGTTGATGGAGCACCCCGCGGTGCAGGAAGCAGCCACTATCGGTGTACCGGATGAAGTTCGCGGAGAGGAAGTGGCTTCCTTCATTGTGCTGAAAGAAGGCGAAAAAGCTGACAAGGAAGCCATTATTGAACACTGTAGGAAAAAGATCCCCGATTTCAAGATACCAAAGACCATACATTTCCTCAAGGAAATCCCCAAGACGGAGAGGGCTAAACTCTCGAAGCCAGGACTGCTGAAAATTTGGGAGGGGAAACGGTAGAAAAGGGCACTCCCAGCTTCATGGTGGAGCTAAGTGTACGAAACAGAGAACTTTTAGTTTCGCTTTCAGACTTGCCACCTAGCCCTACTTCTTCGTAGTACCTGATTGCCTTAGGCTTGAGTTTAAGCTCGCCTGCCAGTTCCCCGATGGTCATCCCCGCTCTCATAGTTGCCTCTACAGCCACGATACACCTTCCAGTAACTGGAAGGTCAAGTCCTTTTTGGCGAATCGGGTAAAATTCTGTTAAGTGCTATTGACAATGCCAAGTGAGACACGGTATTATAGAGTTATAGTACTTTAGTATTATCTAAACTACTTTCTTTTTCACAGGAGGTCATGATGGAAGACCAGCTTTATATCTACCACGCCGAGATGTGTAAGGTTTTCTCTCACCCCAAGAGACTGGAGCTGATTAACGTGCTGCGGGAGAAAGAGATGAGTGTCGGTGAGTTGTCTCAGGTGCTGGGGATAGCAATCGGGAACTTATCCCAGCACCTGGCCATGATGAGGGAGCGCCATATCCTGGTATCGAGGAAGGAGGGAAATGTAGTCTATTACCGCATAGCCAACCCTCGTCTCCTTGAAGCTTTTGACTTATTGCGGGAAATAATGTTTGAGCAAATCAGGCAGGACGCCGCCCTTATTCAGGATAGAATCAATTAACTGAGGTAGGCTATGGAAAAGGTTAGTTTGAATACGGCACTGGAGGTGAAGTAATGAAACTCGGCATCATTTTAAATACCAATGACCCGGAGACAGCATGGAATGCATTACGCCTGGGCAATGAAGCTATGGCGGGCGGCCATGAAACCAGCGTGTTTCTCCTGGGGAGCGGCGTGGAGTTAACCAACATCAAGAACGAGAAATTCAAAGTGGCTGAGGTTTTAGACAATTTCCTGAATCACAAGGGCAGAATTATGGCCTGCGGCACCTGTCTTGAGGTAAGACATCAGGAAGCTGGCGTCTGTCCTATCTCTACCATGTCGCAACTGGTGGAAATTATCGCCGAATCAGACAAACTAGTGACCTTCGGCTAAACAGGAGGTAGCGCGTATGAATAAAAACGTTAAAACAGCACTAATAATCGGGGGCGTTATCGCGGCCGTCCTTGTCATCTTACCTCTGGTCTTTGGACTAATCTGGGGAGGGCAATACGGCGGCTGGGGAATGATGGGTCCCGGTATGATGGGAGGTTTCGGTACCATGTTTTTTATGCCTATTTTGTGGATAGCTGTTGTAGGGCTAATCGTCTGGGCGGTGGTGGCAGCCGTCCGCAGGCCAGGGGAATCGGACAGTCCAACCCGGCTGGCAGAGTCAGCCCTGGAGATATTGAAAAGAAGATATGCCCGGGGCGAGATAGATCAAAAAGAGTACGAAGAAAAGAAGAAAGACCTGGTCTAAACAATCGGGATAACATCAGGACAAGGAGGGAAACATGGCAGGCAAAACTATCGTGATTCTGGGGGGTGGTTTCGGTGGACTATCCACAGCGCAGCAATTGCGCAGAGTGATAGCGCCCGAGCACCGCGTAGTCGTGGTGGAGAGAGAAGACACCTTCTACCTGTGCGCTTTCAATATGCGGCTTATGGCCGGGGAGATGAAAGACCAGCGGGAAGGGGAACGGTCTCTTTCGGAGTTGGCGCGCAAGGGCATTGAATGGGTGCACGGCGAGGTCCTGGAACTAGACCCAACGGCGCGAAGGGTGCGCACTTCCTCCGCAACGCTGGAGGGAGACTACTTGATTATCGCTCTGGGTGCCGAAAAGGACGGGAGTATAATACCCGGCTTTACCGAATCGGCCTATAACCTGCATGACGTTAACAGTGCCCGTCTGATTCACCAGCCCTTGCAGGAGTTTGAAACGGGACGAGCTATCGTGCTGGTGTGCCGCAGTCCCTTTTCATGCCCGTCGTCTCCCTATGAGGCTGCCTTCCTGATGGACTCGACCTTTCGGAAGAAAGGGAACCGACAGCACGTGGAGGTTGCCATCTACACCCCGGAACTGAGGCCTATGGGAGCCGCCGGCCCGGAGATGGGCAATGCCGTCATCGGTTTGCTGAAGGAGCGGGATATTGGATATTACCCGCAGCAGAAGGTTCAGAGGATAGAGAGTGGGTCCCGCAAGATTGTTTTTGAGGAAGGCGAGACGTCCTTCGATCTGCTGGTGGGCGTACCGCCCCATGTAGCACCTAAGGTAGTGCGGGAAGCTGGGCTAACAGACGAAACGGGCTGGGTCCCTGTTGAGATCGATACCCTGGAGACGCGTTACCCCGGCGTCTATGCCCTTGGTGATGTGACATCCATCCGTCAGCCCAACCCCACCGGTCTCTTCCTGCCCAAGGCGGGGGTATTTGCCGATGAGCAGAGCCGAGTGGTGGCGGCGAACATAGCGGCTGAACTCAGAGGGGAAGACAAATCCAAGAGGCTCGATGGCAAGGGCTTCTGTTACATTGAGGTCGGCGATGGCCTGGCCGCCTACGGGTCCGGTAACTTTTTTAGCTATCCTGGCCCCAATACCTACCTGGAGCCTCCCTCCAAAAAGCACCATGAAGAGCGGAAAAAGCTTGAGATGGAGCAGTTGGAAGACCTGGTTTGAGCCAGAGATACGCCAAGTGCAAGATAGACAAAGTTAAGCATGAAGCGAAGAATAAAGACTGGACTAGATGGAAAGGTGGTTGTACTGGAGGTGTAGTGTGAAAAGAATCTATTTAGTGGCCCTTTCCGTGGCGCTGGGAGCCCTGCTGGGACTGACTGCCTGTGCGCCATTCTGGGGGCCCACGCCATCAGGTGGTGGCATGATGGGCGGTCAAGGTGGTGGCATGACGGACTACTACTCCGGGGTTCCCACGGCACCCTCCCATGATGATGCGAAGGCCATAGCCGATAGCTACGTGGCATCCTTGAACAACGCAGAACTTGAAATCGACGAGCTTGAGGAATACTCCCACAATTTCTACGTGTCGCTGGTTGAGAAGAGCACCGGCAGAGGGGCCACTGAGATTATTATCGACAAGTATTCCGGCAGTTATCAGCCAGAGCCGCAGAGCATGATGTGGAATGGGAAGTACGGCATGATGGGCAGCTACCAGCAGGCTCAGATGTCGGTTAGTCCCCAGCAGGCTATGGAAATCGCTCGGGATTTCCTAGACGCGGTTTACCCCGGAACCGAGGCTGATGAGATTGTCGTCTACTACGGCTACTATACCATAATGACCAAGCTTGAAGGTGAGCATTACGGCATGCTGAGCGTCAACGGCTACTCGGGAAACGTCTGGTACCATACCTGGCATGGCATGTTCATATCGGAAGTAGAGGAACACTGATAAGGTGGCCTTTTATGAAGCAAAACGAGAAGCCGATATACCTTGATTACGACGCCACGGCACGCCGGGGGCAGAGGTTCAAGCCCTCTGCCGCCCACTTATACCCCCCCCTTTTTTCCAATATTCCTCTGCCCTGAATAAGGGCTTACCAGCTATTCTATGGAGGTCAAGGTGGTGGCTTACGGCCTTTGCCTAACGGCTAATATACACCAGCGCCAGAATTACCGGACAACCCCCGCTAAACCCACTATGGCTGACATTGCTCTAGGCAAGGCGATGGGATGGGGATTGATCAGAACGGAAACTCTGGCGGACAGCAGTGAGCGATGTGACTTCAGATTCAAAAAGGGCGGAGAGCTTCGTATATCTTCCAAGACTACTGACGTGCAAGCGACAATTGAAAGAATAAGAGAAAAAGAAGCCAGAAAGAACTCCTGAAGTCTAGCCAGGTTAGGAGTTAAAGATGAAAGTAGAAGAACTATCAACCTGCGGAAAAACTTTTGACTACATGCCACAATAATTTGACCGGTTTCTGTGGTCAGACTACGAGATTGCAATCAGGAATTAACGCAGCTTCGCAGGGGTGGTGATTCACTGACCAAATTGTCCATTGCCAGGTTGCTCTATGAATGCCAATGACGCAAAAGAATGGTACTGCTGGCGACAATTCTGGCAAGATGATACAATACTTTAAGATTGTCAATGTTAACTGAAGTTCTACCCAATATCTACAGTGTTGAAGTCCCTTTGCCCCGTAGTCCGTTGAGGGCAGTAAACTCCTATGTCATAAAAGCACCGGGGCGATTTCTGGTTATTGACACCGGTTGGAAGCATGAGGAGTGCCGTCGGGCGATAATGCAAGGTCTGCAAAACCTGAATGTAGACTTAAGCCGCACCGACTTCTTCATTACTCACGTGCATGCCGACCACCTCAGTCTGGTCGCCGAGCTAGCTACCGATTCATCAACGGTGTACTTTAACGCGCCCGAGATGGCAATTGTTAATAAAACAAAGCCAGAAGCAGAAGAGCGCTGGCGGAAGTTCCGTGACGTGTATCACTCGCATGGCTTCCCTCTAGATGAGATGGCAAAAGCAACACCCTGGCATCCCAGCCAGCTATACGGCTTAAGGGGTCCGTTTAGCTTCCACATTCTGAAGGAGGATGACTTCCTTAACATCGGAGATTACTCCTTCCGCTGTATCGAAACCCCGGGGCACTCGCCGGGGCATATCTGTCTTTACGAACCAAAGCAGAGGATTCTAATATCGGGAGACCACATTCTGGATACCATAACTCCTAACATCGGATACTGGCCGGAGCTGGAGAACCCGCTCAAGGAATATCTGGCCAGTCTTGATAAAGTGAGCCAACTGGACGTCGATGTAGTACTGCCAGCACACAGAAATATCTTCTATGACCTCTCAGGAAGAATCGCCGAGCTAAAAGAACATCATGCCGCTCGACTCTCCGAAATTTTAGATAGTCTGGATGGTGGTGAAAAAAACGCTTATCAGGTTGCTCCTAACATTAAATGGGATATAGACTACCCCTCATGGGCGCTGTTTCCACCTACACAAAAGTGGTTTGCCATGGGTGAAACCGTGGCCCACCTGGAATATCTAGAAGCTCTTAACAAGATACGGCGGAGGGACAACAAACAAGAGATACTGTTTTCGTTGGTATAGACTATTTGGCTTTCCCCTAAAAAACGGCCACTTATTACATTTCATAACGGAATTTTAAGCCTATATTATGTCCGCGTAGACATGCCGATGTTTGTTCACTCTTGCGCCAGGTAAAAATCCTTGCCATTAGCTGAGACATAAAAGTTATGAAAATCCCGAACTCTGATATTGCATATTCGTTGTTTGGAATTAACTTTTTCAATGGAAGTGATTTCATTCAGTCCCGCAAAGCTTTTGATCTTGTCACCTGCCTTCAAGTCCACAATCTTTACCCATTTATCCTCGGCAGTGAAAAATGGATGCGGCGGCGTAACCCTGAGGTCGCCATTGATGACATAAAAATAATCCGCTTCACCGCTTGCCGTAGCAATCACGTCTGCAGCCACATTTTGTCCAGTTTCGCTATCATAGGCTAAAACCCTGTCACCTACTTGTACTTCATTAATGCGCTTTGTGGAATTATCGGCCATGAGCACCAGGGTATCACAGGCAAAACATTCAACTCCGAATTCCCTAAGAGTTCTGAACGTTTGCTCTATTTCTTCAATCTCATTTGTTACTTCTTCTATTTTGGCTTCAATATTATCTATTTCACCCTGCTTATCGGCAATCTCTTTCTTCACACTTCCGGCTTCATCTTTGGCTGAGGTAACATCACCTTGGGCAACTCTTACCTCAGAAGCTAGACTGTTTGCCTGAGCCTGCATGGCGACTAAGACAGCGCGCTGTTCTTTTGCTTCCTTTTCGAGCTGTTCTAACTCAACATCAAGATTAAGCCAGCGGCCTACTACCTCCTTTAATTTTTCTGGGTCGACATAGCCGCTACCGCATCCTTGAATAAATGTAGTCATTAATATTACTGCCAGCAGTACCATCGTTATTATATATGGCGTTCCTGCAAAAAGGTCAAGGGCTTTCGTATTGAAGCTGAGTTAGCTATGCAGTAAACTTGAGTTGGAGACTATTCGACTTGAGGTGGGCTGATG
>JAHJRU010000097.1 GCA_018830745.1 Chloroflexota bacterium | reverse complement strand
CGGCTTTACGTTGCCAGACAAGGCGCAGCACATCCTGCTAGTAGCGGGCGGCATCGGCATTGCCCCGCTTCGTTTTCTGGCGGACGAAGCTATTAAAGAGGACCGTGAAGTGACGCTGTTTTTGGGGGCAATGGATGCTAACTGCCTTTTTCCTGATGAGAACTTGCCATCTGGCATTGAGGTGATTCACACTACCGAGGACGGTTCGGCAGGATTTCAGGGTATTGTAACCGCGGCATGGGCTAGCATGCACTTACAATATCGAAGGTATCAGAATATACAAGACATTTTCGCATGTGGCCCATTACCAATGTACCAATCCATAAGGGAACTACCATATTTCAACGATAAGTCCGTCCAGGTCTCGCTGGAAGTGGTGATGGGGTGCGGGGTGGGGGTATGCTACGGTTGCACCGTGAAAACCAGACAGGGACTTAAGCAGGTATGCCGGGACGGTCCGGTATTCAACCTGAATGATATCCTCTGGGATGAGCTTAACTGGTAGCCATCGCATATTGGCTGAATAAAGGAGTTTCTTTTATGACGGAGACGCAACAGCGTGTCGTGCAGGCGAGGGAAACAGCGCGGCAACTGATGGGAGTAGCTCTGGGAGACGTTCAAGCTGACCTGGCTATAATCAATGGCAGCATTGTCAATGTCTACACCGGAGAGGTTATCAGGGGTGATACCGTCCTCGTCAAGGGTGACAGGATAGCCTACGTGGGCAAGAACGCCCGGCAGTCCATTGGGCCCGATACTCAGGTGATTGATGCCGCTGGAAAGACGCTTGTCCCGGGGTTCATTGATGGTCATACCCATCTCCTGAATGGCCTGTACTCCATAAGTGAAGTGCTGAGATACGCTATCAAGGGTGGAACCACTACTATTATTACTGAAACTATGGAGTTTGGCTTCCCCCTGGGCTACCAGGGAATCCTTGAGTTCCTGCGGTCAGCCCGAAATCAGCCGGTTAAGGTTTATGCCACCGTGCCGCCCATGGTCAGTATAAGCCCGGTTGCCAGAGAACACGTCTTAACCGGTGAGGAGCTGCGTCGGTTGTTGAGGTCAAAAGGCGTTATAGGCCTGGGGGAGTCGTTCTGGGGTCCGGTTATCGAAGAAGAGGGGGAGACCTTAAGGCTTATCGCCGAGACGGTGAAGTCAGGCAAGGTAGTGGATGGTCACACTGCCGGTGCCAGAGGCAACAAGCTCCAGGCGTATACTTCACTCGGCGTCTCTTCCTGCCATGAACCGACAACCGTGGAGGAGGTTCTGGAGCGTCTGAGGTTAGGTTTGTACGTATTGGTCAGGGAGGGCGAAACCAGAAGGGAGACGGAAGCCGTTGCCCGAATGAAGGACGACGAAGTGGACTTTCGGCGGATGATTCTGGCCAGCGATGGCCTGGGTCCGTGGCAGCTTACCACCGATGGCTATATGGAGTTCATCGTCCAGAAAGCTATCGACCTCGGGTTCGACCCCGTTCTGGCTATTCAGATGACCACCATAAACGTGGCACAGCGCTTTGCTCTGGATGACGATGTTGGTGGTATTGCCCCCGGAAAATGTGCCGATATAGTTATTATACCCGACCTGCGCACTATCAAGCCGGAATACGTTATCAGCAACGGCCAGGTAATAGCCAGGAATGGCGAAATTCTGGTTCAGCCCCGGGAACATCGCTATTCCAAATCAACACGGAACGCCATACGTTTGACCAGGGACTTTTCGGCTGGTGACTTTGCTGTCCCGGCGAATAATAACCGGAGCAAAGCAACGGTCAGGGTAATAGACCAGGCGACATATCTGGTTACCCGGGAAGCGATATTAGACCTTCCGGTTATAGATGGATTGGTAAAACCGGATGCCAGTCAGGACGTAATTAAGGTGGCGGCTATCGAGCGAGCCCATCATACCGGTAAAGTCTTTACTGGCTTCGTCAGGGGGATGGGCTTTAAGAGAGGAGCCATGGCTACCAGCACTTCCTGGGACACCTGCGATATGGTGGTTGCCGGTGTTAACGAAGACGATATGGCTCAGGCAGTTAACCGGATTAGAGAACTAAACGGGGGCATGGTCATCTGCGCCGGCGGCAAGATACTGGCTGAAATCGCCCTGCCCATAGGTGGCGTGATGACGCTTTCATCGATGGAGACCATATCGGAGACACTGCATCATATTCAGCAAGCGGCTGCCAGCCTGGGCTGCACGCAGCCAGACATACGGCAGACACTGTCAGTGCTCACCACGGGTGGCATCCCCTTTTTGCGCCTATGTGAATCAGGACTGGTGGATATCAGGCAGAACAGGCTCGTCGATTTGCTGGTGGATTAGCCTGGACTTGACAGTCGAGAGGGGCTGGGCATATCATCTGAGCCAGGGGTTATAACCTCAGGAGAGAAAAGTGAAGCCTCGTTCGTTAGTTAAGGGAACTGACAGGTATATTGTGGGGCAGGTGGAGAGTTTTGACCAGAAGAACGAGATGTTCAAGCGGTCTACCTGGGACCCATCATTGCTGGAGATAGCCAAGAAATATTACGCCCGGTTTGATGGACGGGCTATGCCGCAGGATAGGGAAGGTTATACCCTGAAAGAAATGGCGCTAGTTATGGCTGGCTGGCACATAGCCCTGGACTTTGGCAGCGGACAGTTTATTGGTGGGGAGGGGACGGAGGCGTGGGAAGCCTGGCCGGTGGGCAGGACGGATACCACCCGGGTGCCAAAGGGGTTGCCGTCAAATATCAGCGGTCCCGAGGAAGCCACCAGGCTGGTGAAAAGGGCGGCCAGGTTATATGGGGCTTCACTGGTGGGGACATGTATTCTGGACAGGCGGTGGCTCTACTCGCATTCTTACCATACCCTGAAGAAGGAACGTAAGCCAATAGAGATCGGCAGGGAATATAATTATGCCATAGTCATGGCTCATGAGATGGACTATGAGGGGATAGAGCGGGCGCCCAGCTTTATCGCCGATGCTGCTGCATCCGTT
>JAHJRU010000096.1 GCA_018830745.1 Chloroflexota bacterium | reverse complement strand
TGGGAGAGTAAAGTCCTTGACCTAAATGAGTGCGCTCCATTACCGTTACCTCCAACCACCCTTAAAGATTGCAAAAACCCCTTTACAAGCATGTTATAATATACTTGTAAGGGAGGCGATTCAAAGCTACTGGGAGTAGCTTTAAAATCCATTGCAGTTTAACCATATAAACATTTGATTAGATACTATCACGGAAGCCCGATTATGGCAATATAGTCGGGCTAATTTATTTTAGTTTGTGTCTCAGTCTTGACCACTGAAGACAGAAACGGCTGGTATAAGTCTGCTCTAAAGCTCCGCGAAGCTAATCAACTGCTGGTAATCGATTATGCCGCTTTCAGCTACGTTTTCCACCTCTATACCAGCCTCAACCGCGGCGCATACCGGGTTCAGTCCGCCGAGCAATACCATACCTACCCGATTCAAGCCCACGGTAATCTGGCAAACCGGTTCACTGGTATTCCCCAGGACATAAACGCCATCGATGCCAGCTTGCCGGAGCGACTCAACCTTCTCTTCAACCATGGCTCTTGATGGAGCCGGTATCTCACGAAAGTTAGCCAGTATCCTGCCATTACCACTCTTTGCCGCATGGGTAACGTCAGTCATCCCGGCACGAATATACTGCTCAGACGGGTCGAGGGATGTTCCGTTGTAGTTAATTATGGCCACAAACCGCCTCGGCTCACCCTGCCTGATTTCCAGCACTCCACCAAATCTGGATTCAATAGGCACACCGGCCTTTAGCAACACTCCATTGATAGCCGCACTGCAAACCGTAGCCAGACCTACTTTCCCCGCCGGAACAACTACCGAGCCAAGTTTCTCTCCCTCAGCTGCCGTGGCTACCAGGCGGCTGGCACAAAATCCAGCATCAAACACCACCTTCATCGCCGCCATAGCTTTTCTAAACTTGTCCTTATCAATAAGTGAGGTATTTATCGGCAGCTTTCCGGTCCGCTTTTGAGGTTCAAAAGTAGTCTGGAAAGCCAGAAGTTCAAGTTTATCGTGCATGAAACCGACTTGCTCCGGGGCCAGCGCCATCCTCAGCTCCCCGAGCCCATCCGGAGTGAGCATTCTGCCATCATGACCCATCGGCTGGGTAAAACCCCGCTCATCGGTTATCCTCAGGTGATACCTGACTCCCCTTTCGCTCAAGAATATTCCATGTCGCTCAAGCTCCCGGGCAATGGTTATTGAACCCAAAGGTTCAGATGATTCACTCAAGACCTTGAGAATAGATATTATCTTCCTCTCCGCCTCGGTTCTGGCACCTTGTACCATTTTTATCACCCCTTGAATCTGTTGGTAATGGGTAACCTTCTGTCCCGACCAAATGCCCGCGGGGTTATCTTTATTCCCAGTGGTGCCTGGCGGCGCTTATACTCGCTCTGGTCTACCAGTTGAGCCGCCCGCTCCACCACGTCCTGGTCAAATCCCATCGCCACGATTTCCTCTATACTCTTATCCTCTTCAACATAGGCAGTTAAAATCGGGTCAAGCTGCTCATATGGCGGTAACGTATCCGTATCAAATTGGTCTGGCCGTAACTCTGCGGAAGGTGGTTTATCCATTATGCCGGATGGTATGATTTCGCCATCCGCCAGGGTATTACGGTACCTGGCCAGTTCATAGACCAGGGTCTTGGGCGCATCCTTAATCACGGCAAAACCGCCCGCCATGTCACCATACAAGGTCGCATAACCGGTAGCCATTTCACTCTTATTACCCGTAGTCAGCACCAGCCAGCCGAACTTGTTGGACAAAGCCATAAGGACATTGCCCCGTATACGGGCCTGGATGTTTTCCTCGGCTACGTTGGGTTCAGCCCCCTCAAAAGACACCGCTAACCCGCCCAGATAGGACTGGAAAATACCATCTATAGGAACAGTCATCAGCTTGATACCCAGGTTCCTGGCCAGCAATTCGGCATCCGTCCTACTGGTGGCGGAAGTGTAACGAGAAGGCATAGCTACTCCCACCACGTTTTCTGGTCCCAGGGCATCCACGGCAATGGTCGCTACCAGGCTGGAATCGATACCCCCGGAAAGCCCGATGACCACCTTACCAAAGTCGTTTTTATAGACATAGTCCCGCATACCGAGTATCAAGGCGTCATACACCTCTCCAGGTAAGCCTCGTGGTTCTACCTGCCTTGGAGACAACGGCGGTTTTGAATTCGCCGACGGCATCTCCGAGAGCACCGTTTTATCACAGCGCCACTTCTGCTCTTCCAGCAGCAGCGCCTGCTTCCTCCATCTAGGGTCGTGAAGGCGTGCCCGAAATACCGCTTCAACGTCAATATCGGCTACTATCAGGTCCTCTTCAAACTGCTTGCCCCTGGCTATCACCCGCCCCTGTTCGTCTATCACCAGGCTACTGCCATCAAAAACCAGCTCATCCTGTCCACCCACCAGGTTGTTATAAACAATTACGGCGACACTATCCGAGGCGCGTGTGGCGAAGGTTCTTTCCCGGAACTTTCCCTTGCCAAAATGGTAAGGCGAGGCGCTTATGTTCACTATGACCTCCGCCCCGGAGTAAGCCTGGGCAGCCGCCGGAGCGGCTTCGTACCACAAATCTTCACAGATATTCACTCCAACCCCGATACCGTTGATGACGTAGACCGGACATTCTTTACCAGCCTGAAAGTAGCGGTTTTCATCAAAGACGCCGTAGTTGGGCAGGTATATCTTGTGATAGATACCGGCCAGCGAACCATCGTGGATTATGGCAGCCGCATCATAGATATCTTCCCTGGCATCGACGAAGCCAACCACAACGGTAAGACCGGAAGAGTTTTTTATCACCTCTTTCAGAGCCTTACCGTTCTCCTCGATGAACCGGGGTTTAAGCAGCAGGTCTTCCGGCGGATAACCGCAGACAGTCAGTTCCGGAAAAGTAAGCAGGTCGACACCTAAATTCCTGGCTTCAGCTATTGACGCCAGAATCTTCCGTGTATTGCCATCGAAGTCTCCCACCGTAGTATTAATCTGAGCCAGGCCAATTCGGAGACGGCGCATACCCACTCCTTTAGAAGCGATTGCTTCTTTCCCGCTTTATAGAATCGGCAAGTACCTCTTAATCTCGTAATCGGTCACCTGACACCGATACTGGTCCCACTCTATCTTTTTATTCTCGATGAATGCCTTGAAAACATGTTCACCCAGCACCTTTTGTACCAGTTCACTCTGTTCCGTAATCTGTATTGCCTGGAAGAGACTGCCCGGTAACGTCATTATCCCCCGCTTCCGTCTCTCTTCTTCCGTCATCACATAGACGTTTTCCTCTACCGGCACCGGTGCTTCATACCCATTCTCTATCCCCTCCAGACCAGCTGCCAGCATCACGCTGAAGGCCAGATACGGATTACAGGCCGGGTCCGGCGACCGATACTCCACCCTGGTGGAATTCTCCCGTCCCGGCTGGTACTCTGGCACACGTACCAGGTCGGCCCGGTTCCGTCGTCCCCACGATACGTAAACCGGCGCCTCATAACCCGGTATCAGTCGTTTGTAGGAATTGACCCACTGGTCGGTAACCGCCGTTATCTCCGGCGCATGCTTCAGCAAGCCGGCAATGTAGCTCCTGGCTACCTTGGACAGATGATGCTTGTCACCTTTATCATAAAAGGCGTTCCTATCACCCTTAAACAGCGACTGATGAACATGCATGCCGCTGCCGTTTATGCCAAAGACCGGCTTAGGCATGAAAGTGGCGTACATACCGTTCTTTCGAGCTATCTCCTTGACCACCAAGCGGTAGGTCATTACGTTGTCGGCCATGCTCAGGGCATCGGTGTACCTCATATCTATCTCGTGCTGGCTGTTGGCCACCTCGTGGTGGGAGTACTCCACCTTGATGCCCAGCGCTTCCAGATTGAGCACCGTCTCTTTCCTTACATGGGTGGTTACGTCCAGTGGTATCATGTCAAAATAACCACTCTTATCCAGGCCCTCGGTCCCGTTTGAATCCTTGAAATAGAAGAACTCCAGCTCCGGCCCCACATTGAAGGTGTACCCCATATCAGCGGCTAGCTTCAAGTTCCTCTTTAATACAAACCGCGGGTCGCCTTCAAACGGTTCACCACCCGGCTTCACAATATCACAGAACATTTGTGCAACCGTGTACTGCTCATTTTCTTTCCGGGGGAGGAATCGGAAAGTCCCGATATCCGGAATAGCTACCATATCACTTTCATCAATGCGGGCAAAGCCCTCAATTGACGAACCGTCAAACCCCATTCCGTGCTCCAGGGCATTTTGCAATTCACCTACTGTAATGGTAAAGCCCTTGAGAACGCCCAAAATATCAGTAAACCAAAGCCGGATGAAGGTGACATCCTGCTCCTTAGCCTTCCTGAGGACATCCTCTTTGCTCCCCCCTATGTTTCCGTTCGCCATTTTACCTGCCTCCTAATTATAATAATACTTTTTATATATGTGGCTAGATGGCTTTTTCGCCATCTTCACCCGTTCTGACGCGGACAGCGTTCTCAATCGGGATAATAAAAATCTTTCCATCCCCCACTTCGCCGGTCCTGGCACCTTTGACAATAGCCTCCGTCACTTTGAGAGCATCTTGGTCCGAGACCACCACCTCAACCTTAAGCTTGGGCAATAAATCGACTCTATATTCCCCTACCCGCCAATTTAAAACCAGCCCTCTCTGATGACCCCGGCCACTTACTTCGCTCACCGTCATACCGAAATAACCGTCATCCTCCAGAGCCTTCTTTACCAACCCCAACCTTTCTTCCCTGATAATGGCCTCTATCTTCTTCATCGCAGCACCCCTCCGTGTATTCTTTCGCCATGTTGTGAAATGTCCAGACCCACCGTTTCCTCCACCGCTCCAACCCTCAGACCAATGGTAACATCCACTACCTTGCCCAGGACCCACGTAGCCGAGAAAGCAAAGGCTGAGACCGCAACCACACCGATAAGCTGCTTGACCAACTGCATGGCATTGCCGAAAAGCAAGCCATCGGCACCGCCGGCATTAACCGCCAAACTGGCGAAAATGCCAGTCGCCAGAGCGCCCCAGGTGCCACCCATCCCGTGAACAGCCCAGACATCCAGTGACTCATCCACACGCCACTTTAACCTGAGGAGCATGCAGAAGTAACACACCACCGCCGCCCCGATGCCAATTGGTATAGCCGCCAGTGGGGAGACAAAGCCAGCCGCCGGCGTAATTGCCACCAGTCCAGCCACGGCTCCAGTGGCAGTGCCCAGAATAGTGGGACGCCGCTGAATCCAGCTAATTACCATCCAGGTAAGAGCCGCCGCAGCCGCCGAAGTGTTGGTAGCCACAAAAGCACTGGCCGCTAAACCTCCGGAGGTAAGAGCACTGCCGGCAT
>JAHJRU010000095.1 GCA_018830745.1 Chloroflexota bacterium | reverse complement strand
CATCGCTCCTGGCTCTGGTTCGCCCCCACACCGCCCAGGTCATAGCGTCAATCAGGGCGGACTTGCCGTTGCCGTTATCTCCGCAGATGCAAGCGGTGTGGATGCCATCGAAAGAGAGAGGTGGCACGTCACCCCGGTAGCACATGAAGTTGCGCATTTTGAGCTTGATGGGAATCATAGATGAAATGCCTCAAATAGCCGTTTTTGTTTAGTTATTGTAGCAT
Source organism: Chloroflexota bacterium (assembly GCA_018830745.1). GTDB lineage: Bacteria > Chloroflexota > Dehalococcoidia > Dehalococcoidales > JAHJRU01 > JAHJRU01. The sequence continues at coordinate 2,577 of JAHJRU010000095.1, read as the reverse complement.
AATCGGGAGATTCTTTATCTACCTCATCCAGGCGCTTTGATACCCACCTTGACGGCTGGAGCATACCCTCATTAGAATTAAATAGCTATGTTTGAATCTCTTAGTGAAAAGCTGAACCAGGTATTCTACAAACTGGGCAACCGCGGCAAGCTCAATGAAAAGGATGTCGATGAGGGCTTGCGCGAGGTGCGGTTAGCCCTGCTGGAGGCGGATGTTAATTTCAAGGTGGTCAAGGATTTTATTGCCCGGGTGCGGGAGCGCGCGGTGGGGGTTGAAGTGCTGCAAAGCCTCACCCCTGCCCAGCAGATAATCAAGATTGTAAATGAAGAGCTTATCACCACTTTAGGTGGGACGCAGAGCCAGCTGGTAGGGGGAGGGCACCCGCCTTACGTAGCCATGCTGGTGGGGCTTCAGGGTGGGGGTAAGACTACCACGGCAGCCAAGTTAGCTCTTCACCTGAAGCATTCCGGCCAGCGCCCGCTGCTGGTTGCCGCTGACAATCGGAGGCCGGCGGCGGTGGAGCAGCTGGTGGCACTGGCCAAACAGCTTGACCTGCCGTCTTATAGTGAGGCTCCCGGCACACTGCCGAAGGATATCTGCGCCCACTCTTTAAGCAGGGCCAAGGAGATTGCCGCCAACTGGGTTATTGTGGATACGGCCGGTCGTCTGCAGATAGACGAAGAGCTGATGCAGGAACTGGCGGTGCTCAAGAGACGGCTAAAGCCGAATGAGATACTGCTGGTGGTGGATGCCATGACCGGGCAGGATGCCGTGCAGGTGGCGGGTGAGTTTCATTCCCAGCTGAGCCTTACCGGGCTTGTCCTGACCAAGATGGACGGCGATGCCCGGGGCGGGGCGGCTCTTTCGGTGCGGTGGGTTACCGGCGTGCCCATAAAATTCATCGGTATTGGGGAGAAAGCTGATGCCTTTGAGCCCTTTTACCCGGACCGTCTGGCTTCACGCATCCTGGGTATGGGTGATATGCTCACCTTTATTGAAAAGGCGGAGAAGACCTTTGACCAGAAACAGGCCAGGGAACTGGAAAAGAAGGTTAGAACGGCTACCTTTGGTCTGGATGACTTCCTGACGCAGCTAAAAGAAATCAGAAAGATGGGCTCCCTGGGACAGCTGGTGGAGATGATCCCCGGTATGTCTCAGGTAGCGGACAAGCTCGCTGATGGCGCTGCCGAAGACCAGCTAAAAAGGGTTGAGGCGATTATCCTGTCCATGACCCTGGAGGAAAGGCGGAATCCGTCTATCATTGGTGGCAGTCGGCGCCGCCGTATCGCCAGGGGTAGTGGCCTTACTCCTCAGGATGTAAACCAGGTCTTGAACCGCTTCCGGCAGATGCAGAAGCTGATGAAGATGGGTATTGGCGGTAAACTTCCTCGCGGCTTAAAGGGGCTATTTCATTCCAGATAGTCTTTTAATTTCCGGCTTCTGCTGGGATGTCTTAGTTTGCGCAGTGCCTTGGCTTCTATCTGTCGAATACGTTCTCTGGTTACCATGAACTCCCGCCCCACTTCTTCCAGGGTACGGCTGCGTCCGTCTTCCAGGCCAAACCTCAGTTGGAGAACCCGCTGCTCCCGTGGCGTGAGGGTGGACAGGACATCGTCAATTTGCTCTTTCAGCAATTGCTTGGAGGCAGCGTCAGCTGGCGGCAAGGCATCGCGGTCCTCAATGAAATCGCCCAGGTGGCTGTCCTCTTCCGCACCGATGGGTGATTCCAGCGATATCGGGAGCTGGGATACCTTGGCTATCTCTCTTACCTTTTGCGGCGATATGTCCATCTCCAGGCCTATTTCCTTGGGAGTGGGTTCCCGTCCGTATTCCTGAGCCAGGCGGCGGCTTATTCTCAGTAGCTTGTTGATAGTCTCCACCATATGAACCAGGATACGAATGGTACGGGCCTGGTCGGCTATAGCCCGGGTGATTGCCTGGCGAATCCACCAGGTGGCATAGGTGCTGAACTTGTAGCCCCGGTGATAGTCAAATTTCTCCACGGCTCGGATTAGGCCGATATTACCCTCCTGAACGAGGTCAAGCAGGGACATGCCCTGTCCGATGTGCTTCTTGGCTACGCTGACCACCAGACGGAGGTTAGCTTCGATAAGCTTCTTTTGAGCTTCTTCCGCTTTGAGCTTGATGTCTTCAAAGTAGGTATCAAATTGAGGTTCGTAGGCTTGAACAGCGCCGATGAAGCTACTATCTGCTAACAGGGCATCGATGCTGGTGAGGGTGGTAGCCTCGTCAATATGGTCAAGAACTTCACGAGGTAGAAGATTGCTGTTGGCTGCCAGGTTAATCAGAAGCTGCTCCGTTTCCGGTACAGACTTGCCTATCTCAGTGGCAATGGTCTGCACCAACTCCTGGTCTATTGAGGCGTCAATGCTCTCTCGTATTTTGGCATCCCATATACTATCCAGGAAGTTGTCTGTGGGAGTTATTTTAAGCTCTTTTTGGAGGAGGCGGATGGTATCTAGAGCTTGTCCCAGATCCTTAAGCATGGTGAGCATTATTTGTGTGGATGAAGGGGGGCGGCCATATTCCTGAAGCCAGTAGTGCCTGACCTCGTTG
>JAHJRU010000094.1 GCA_018830745.1 Chloroflexota bacterium | reverse complement strand
GTCCCCGGCGTAAACCGGGTGGTCTACGATATCACCTCCAAACCCCCCTCCACTATCGAGTGGGAGTAATGGGGCTAAGAAGAAGCGGTAAACTATGCAAAGGAGTAAAGAGGAAATCATTGATTACTTCCAAGAATTCATCTTTGGCTTCATTTATCATGACATTGAGCGATGTATTGAGGTTCAGGCAAATTATGCAGTTGCACTGGCACTGCTGTCCTACACAGAATATATAGGCGGGCTAATTAGTGGAAATCTTGGAGAGAAGAAAGAAAGCGAAAATAACTTCAACCGAGCATTGAAACACTTTCCACATAAATATCAGGGGATTAACAAAACTCTAAAAGCGCAATATGTGGGTAAGAACGGGAAACTTAAGACAGATACAGGGATTTATAAATTATTCCGATGCGGCATGGTGCATGAATACTTTATTAAGGGGCTTGGGACAATTATCAATAACCCAGACGGTCAAGCCGCGGCTCATCGTATCGGGATAGATGTCATGGAAGTCAAGATGTGGCCTACTGGTTTAACCGAGAAACTCATTATCCTTTATACCAACGAATATTTCAGAGACTTTAGGTTGGCTGTCAATAACATCTATAAAAAATTGATTATAGACTCTGATGTCAAGCTGTTAGATGGATTCAATAAGAGCCTAGATAGAATCAATGCACGTAAAATCCTGTAAATCTGGTGCTAGGAGCGAACACTGAAGATACTGGTTGTGGGGGGTGGAGCCAGGGAACACACCATCGTCTGGAAGCTGGCTCAAAGCCCCAAAGCCGAAGAGATTTACGTCGCGCCGGGCAATGCCGGCACGGCTCAAATCGCCCGTAACCTGAGCATCAAGGCTGAGGACATAGGCGGACTGCTCAAAGCCGTCCAGGAGAAAGGCATCGAGCTGGTGGTGGTCGGACCGGAGGCGCCGCTGGCTGCCGGCATGGTAGACCGCTTCCAGAAGCTGGGCATCCCCATCTTCGGCTCCACCAGAGCCGCCACCGAGATAGAATCGAGCAAGGTATTCGCCAAGGACCTGATGCAGAAATACGGCATCCCCTGCGCCAGGAGCGCCAGCTTCTCCGACTACGCCGAAGCCACGGAGTATCTCCAACAGCAGGCGCCGCCCATCGTGGTCAAAGCGGACGGTCTGGCAGCCGGCAAGGGCGTGATTGTGGCTGACTCCATGGCGCAAGCCCAGCAGGCGCTGGACGACATCATGCAGTCCAGAATATTCGGGGCGGCGGGCGATAAGGCGATTATCGAAGAGCACCTGTCCGGCGTGGAGATGAGCGCCTTTGCTTTCAGCGATGGCCATACCGTTATCCCGATGGTGCCCGCCTGCGACTACAAGCCGGCGTTCGATGGTAATCAGGGGCCCAACACCGGAGGCATGGGGAGCTACAGTCCGCCGCATTTCTACAATCCCTCACTGGCCGAAACGGTGATGAATACTATTATGGTGCCTACAATTAAGGCTATGGCTCAGGAGAACCGGCCCTACCGCGGTGTTCTCTACGGAGGGCTGATGCTCACCAGTGCAGGAGTCAAGGTACTGGAGTTCAATGCCCGCTTCGGCGACCCTGAATGCCAGGTTACCCTGCCCCGGCTGAAAACCGACCTGGTTGATGTTATAATGGCTATAATCAACGGAAAACTCAGCCAGCTAAATGTCGAGTGGAGCGAAGATGCCTGTGTTGGGGTGGTGATGGCATCAGGCGGCTATCCCGGTACCTATGAAACCGGCTTCCCCATCACCGGCCTGAATGAACTGGAACAAGACATCACCGTATTTCACGCCGGCACCAAGGTAGGTTCTAAACCGGGGGAAGTATTGACCAGCGGAGGCCGGGTGCTCACGGTGACCGCCATGGGTAAAAATCTGACGGAAGCCAGGGAAAAGGTATATGCCAATCTGCCACGCATCAACTTCAAGGATTGCCATTACCGTAAAGATATCGCTTTGATAAAGGAAGGCTAATATGCCACTAGTAGCTGTTGTTATGGGTTCAAAATCGGATACCGAGAGCGTGCAGCCCACGCTGGATATCTTAACCCAGCTTGGCATTGACTACGAGGTCTCGGTAATATCCGCCCACCGCACCCCGGAAAAAGCCAGGCAATTCGGCCTGGAAGCTCGGAGCCGCGGCATCGAGATAATCATCGCTGCGGCGGGGGCTGCCGCTCACCTGCCCGGCGTGCTGGCCAGCTGGACTACCCTGCCCGTCATTGGCGTGCCCCTGGCTTCCAGTGAATTAAAAGGCGTTGATGCGCTCTACTCCATAGTCCAGATGCCGGCGGGCATTCCGGTAGCCACCATGGCGGTAGGCAGTGCCGGGGCCAAAAACGCTGCCCACCTGGCGGCTGAAATCCTCGGCTTAAAATATGATAAAATACGACAGGCGGTGGAGAAGCACCGCAGTGATTTACAAGGGGAAGGCAAATGATTGACCGATATTCCAGACCGCAAATGAAAAAAGTCTGGTCAGAAGCGAGCAAGTTCTCCAAGTGGCTGGAGGTAGAGATAGCCGTCTGCGAAGCATGGGCTGACCTGGGGGTTATACCGAGAAAAGCCGTCTCCAAGATAAAGTTCGCCCGTGTCAACCTGAAGCGCATGGAGGAGATTCTCCAGGAAACCCACCATGATATGACGGCTTTCATCGGTGCCGTGTCGGAGAGCCTGGGTGACGAATCACGCTTCATTCACCTCGGCCTTACCTCCTCCGATGTTATCGACACCGCGCTCAGCATGCAACTGGTCGAATCCGCTAACCTGCTGGATGAGGACATTAAAGAACTCATCGCCGTGTTGGCAGAAAAGGCGATACAGTATAAATATACCCCCATGATAGGGCGCACCCACGGCGTTCATGCCGAGCCAATTACGTTTGGCTTAAAGCTGGCTATATGGGTTGAAGAGATGAAGCGCAATGCCCACCGCCTCGCCGAGGCCAGAAAAGCCATAGCGGTAGGTAAAATCTCCGGAGCCGTGGGCACCTATGCCACCCTTTCCCCGGAGATAGAAGAAAAAGCCTGCGCCCGGTTAAAACTTCAGCCCGCCCCGGTGTCCAGCCAGATTCTTCAGCGAGACCGCCATGCCCAGTTTGTCACCACCCTGGCTTTGATTGCCAGTTCGCTGGAGAAATTCGCCACCGAGATAAGAAACCTCCAAAAAACGGAAACCAGGGAAGTGGAGGAGCCTTTCGGAGCCAAGCAGACCGGCTCCTCGGCTATGCCCCACAAACGCAACCCAGAGCTCACTGAGCGAATCAGCGGCCTCGCCCGACTGATAAGAGGCTTTGCCTTGACCTCGATGGAAAATGTTGCCCTGTGGCATGAGCGGGATATCAGCCATTCCTCCACGGAGCGTATGACATTGCCCGGCTCCTGCCTGTTACTGGACTACTGCCTGTCCCTGTTCACCTCGGTGATGAAGGGGTTGCAGGTATACCCCCAGAGGATGCAACAAAACCTGAGACTTACCAGGGGACTAATCTTCTCCCAGCGGGTAATGCTCGCCTTAATCGACAAGGGACTGAGCCGGCAGAAAGCCTATGAGCTGGTCCAGCGCAATGCCATGAAGGTCTGGAAAGGAAAAAGGACGTTCCTTACCCTGCTCAAGGCTGATGCCGAAGTCGCTGCCATCCTGCCAACGGAAGAGCTAGAGCCACTCTTTGACGAGCAATACTACCTGCGCTTCGTGCATAATATTTTCGAACGATTGGGTTTAACCGAAAGGCAGTGGCAAGAGAAGTCAGTGGCACCTAAGTCCAGTGACCTTGCCCCTAGAAAGATATAACACTATGGAATCTGTACTATTAAATGCCGACCTGCCCCTACAACTTTTCAAGAGCGGTAAAGTGCGTGACAGCTACTACCTGGACGATAAATTACTCCTGGTCACCACCGACCGCATATCAGCCTACGACTCCGTACTGCCGACCGGCATCCCGGATAAAGGTAAGGTGCTTAACCAGATATCCGCCTTCTGGTTTGAGCAGACCAAGCATCTGGTCCCCAACCATCTGATTGAAGTAATTTACGACCCAAAGCAGCTTGATGCCTATCTGCCGGAGAAAAGCCGCTTTTCTTACCCTGATTATCTCGCCGGAAGAGCCATGGTGGCGAAGAAAGCCAAACGCCTGCCGATTGAATGCGTGGTGCGTGGCTACCTGTCCGGCTCTGCCTGGGAGGAGTATCAGCAGAATGGAACCGTATTCGGGCTGCTGTTACCACAGGGTCTACAGGAAAGCCAGGAGTTGCCCGAACCGCTGTTCACCCCCACCACCAAGGCAGATAGCGGGCATGATGAGCCCCTCAGTATGGACGAAATGATAACCCTGGTGGGACTTCGAACCGCGAAAGCGCTGAAGGAAAAGACCCTGGAGATCTATAATTACGCCCGGCAATATGCCCTGGAACGGGGCATTATCATCGCCGACACCAAAATGGAGTTCGGACTGGTCAACGACGAGCTTATCATGATTGATGAGCTGCTCACCCCGGACTCTTCCCGCTTCTGGGATGCCTCTCAATATCAACCGGGGCAGTCCCAGCCAAGCTATGATAAACAGCCGGTGCGAGACTGGCTCGTTCAGTCGGGCTGGGACAAGGAACCCCCCACTCCCCCACTGCCACCGGAGGTTGTTGAAGCTACCACCAACAGATACCGCGAAGCATACGAGCGGCTGGCAGGTAAAGAACTAAAGTAAGTCCTTGGTGCTCGGCAGTTCGCCCTCAATCCGCTTGTCAATTGTGGTAGCTATATCCAGAGCACGTCCCAGCGCTTTAAAGAGCGACTCCGCTTTATGGTGGTCGTTAACACCGTAGACCACTCTGGCATGGAGATTAATCCCGCCTTCACGCACCAAAGATTCCAGAAAGTGGCGTATAAGGTCGGTGGAAAATCCGGTCATATCGTTATCGGTAAAGGGCAGTTCCAAAACGGCATATCCCCGCCCGCTTATGTCAATGGCCACCATAGACAGAGCGTCGTCCATCGGCACTGTGGCATCGCCCATCCGGAAAATGCCCCGCTTGTCCCCCAAGGCTTCGCCCAGGGCTTTACCCAGGCAGAGAGCTACGTCCTCCACCAGGTGATGCTGGTCATCTCCGCTGGCTGATATTGTTATGTCAAAACGACCGTGCTGAGCCAGTTGCGACAGTAGATGGTCAAACATCCGTATACCGGTATTCACCTCGTACTTGCCCGTACCATCAATATTAAGCTCCAAGTTGATGTTGGTCTCTTTGGTCTCCCTTTTTATAGTTGATTTTCTTTTATCCACCTGTCTCCCCTCCTAACTCTCTTAGTGCCTTGATTACGGCATCAGTGTGCTCCGGTTTGCCCACACTGATACGGATACAGTTCTGCGCCAGCGGTTTATCGAAATAGCGTACCAGGATGCCCTTACTTTGCAGCTTTTGGTGCAGCTCCTTCGCCTCGCCCCGTAGAACCCGGCAGAGAATGAAGTTGCCCCGCGAGGGGAAAGGTTTCAGGAAGTCTATGTTTCCCAGTTCAGCCAATAGTCTTTCCCTTTCGGCTATTATCGCCTTCACCTTATCCCGCAGATAGTCAATATCCTTGAGCGATTCCCGCACCGCCAGGTGAGCC
>JAHJRU010000093.1 GCA_018830745.1 Chloroflexota bacterium | reverse complement strand
GAAATCTTCATAAATTCTTTATGACTTTTATGCCTATCTTTATGATCACCTGTTTAAATTAATGTAGTGGCAAAAGGGATAAAACCCATCAGAGATTCAAAGAAGATGAACAGCCTGGAGGAGCCAGTATGCACGAAATAGAGAATGTTACAATTCACTTTCCCTGCCCCGAGTGTAACGAGCGCTTCCGGGTCGGTATCTACCAGCTACTCAGGGGCGGAGTTGTCGTTTGCCCCAACTGCCAAGCCACCAATGCAGATGCTGAGATAGAGCATATCGAACGTGGTTTCAAGAGTTGGGACGTATCCCTGCAAAACCTCAGAAAGTGTTTGAACGACAATTTCGGCTTGTCCGCCGAAAATACTACATCTTAACCGGTTCCGCTACAAGGCCACGCCTCAGGTTGGTACGAACGAGCATCGCCAGCTCCCGGGGGCGAAACGGCTTTCTTAAATAGCCATCCGCACCCAGAGCTACAGATTCCTCCAATATCATTGCCTCGCACCTGGCAGTGAGCACAATGACCGGTATGTTGGAGTGCTGCCGTATAAGTTTAAGAAGTTGGAAACCATCAAGCTGAGGCATTACTATGTCCAGAATAAGTAAGTCTAGACTTTGTTCTTGCATTACGGATAGGGCTGCATTACCATCGGAAGCAGTGGCAACGTCATAACCCTCCAGCTCAAGGGTGCGGGAAATTAATTCCCTTATCTCCAGGTCATCATCCACAACCATGATGCATTGACGTTTATTTGCATCGGGTAAACGTGCTTTTACCATAGCCTTCGAAGCGAACCTTCCTACGACGGTGAAAACTTATGGTTTATTTCCTGGCATCCCTCAAAAAGAGCAGCTAAATCTATGCCGAAAACCGGAACATATTTCCCTCCGGTATCACTCACCGATTCCAAAACATGCAGGGTCGGCATTTTGTGCAGGAGACCAAGCATGACTTCCCGGCTAACCTGAGACTTACGTAGGGTGGGCATACGCTCCAGGCATTCTTTCAAGTCCTCAGCACTATTCCAGGATAGAGCGAAAGCCATTATACCTGTCTCCTGTCCCGATAATAAACGGTTATCTTCGCTTGATTCCGTTCACTCCCTGCTTGAATGGTAGTGGGGGATGCTCACATGACGGTAAAAAAATAGGCACCAATTCTCACAATAAAATCACAAGGGGCTCAAATCAACCTGGTATGGACATCGCGGGCTTTAGCTCACCGCCCAATTAATGCTGATATCAGGGATTAGTTGTGAATATGTTTGAAACATTATGAGGTGTTCGTCCAGCGGCAGCATGGGAATACACATTGGGCATAATAAGCCCGAATATCCAGGGGAATATCTTCAGCCCGCACAATCTCTGCCTCGGAGGCATCCATATCTAATGCCAGCCGAGCATACTTATCCAGGTCACCAGCCAGATTTTCAGCCGGAGGTGGATATAATTTCACACCTGCTTTCAATAGTTGTCGATTATTTTAGCAGTGAGATATTACAACCAGTAGGAAAGGATGACGCCGCCCGCTACGGTAACCACTATGCCGATGATTACCTTCACCGTGAATACCTCGATATGGCGGTTTAGAAGGAAAGAGAAAAGCAGGAGAAAGAGGACGTTGGTGCTCAGGAGTGGCTGCACCAGGCTAACCGGGCTATAGCTCAGGGCGAAATATCTGAACAACTGGGAGATAGAAGTCAATGCCCCGGCGATGGCTAAATAGATTAAAGGAGAGCGAGGGAGTATAAATAGCTCCTCTCGCTGTCTCTCACGAAATAACAGCCCGGCCATGATGATTGAGGGAGGGATGAAGGAAACAAAGGCACCGGCAAGGGGGGAACCGATTTCTGTAACCGCCAGCTTAATCGGTATCCCCGATATCCCCCAGAGCAGACCGGCTATTAACGCATAAAAAACCCCCTTGGTCGGCAGCCCGGAAGTCTGGTTATGTTCTTTGGCCTCAGGACCTTGCCTTTCCATGCTCACCAGCGTAACCCCAAAAGTGAGGCATGCGACGCCGAGGACAAGAGGAAGAGTAATGGGCTCGCTTAAAAGAATAATCCCAAAGATGACGGCATAAAGCATGTTACTCCGGGTGATAGCGATAGCCCTATTAGCCCCGATCAATCGCACAGCGATATAAGCCAGGTACCTTCCGATAACAAAGTGTATAATTCCGGCTCCTCCCAGCAATACCCATCCCCGCGCGGAAAGAGACCATACTTTATCCCACTCCCCGGTGAAGAGCATCATCAAGGAAAAGAGCAATATCCCCATGAATATGGCAATCAGGAGGGCGGAAAATGACTCTCCAGCCTTGGAAACGCCTCTCCTCAAGAAGACATTGCTGGCAGCAAAAAGGATAGCTGAAAGCAGAGCAAAAATTAATCCTATTTCCATAACAAGCGGCTGCTACCTCCGGGTTGGTCAGGGCAATCCATCCCCGGTTCTTAGTTAACCCGGTCTATATATTCACTTAACTTCCATTTGTTTTTATACCTGAACCCCATGTAGCCGGTAGAAAAAGCGGAGGCCGCTTGCCTCCTTTCTTTCGCAGAATAATACAGCTATTTCCTATAAAATTCAATCATCTATTTCATTCATCTTGATAATAGTATCTACTTGCTTTTTCAATGCTGCTTTATAGTCAAAAGAAAATTTAGTTTCCATGTTTTTACTTACGTTTTCATCATAAACCCTGCTAGTTTCGTCTCCAACATATTTTGACAATAGCAAAGACCATATGTATTTTGTTATTCCAATTAATTGAACAGGCAGAAAGACAATAAGCGAAACACTCATTATTAATTTAGTTATTGGGAGCAACACGTCTTCAACTCCGCCGTCATAGCTGGCACCAGAAATAAAGGAAACCAACAAGGCAAAAACAAATATTAATAAAACCGAGGTTAATAGTGGTAAGAATTGAATAACCTGATCTAGCTGTTTACCTGCAAGCATTGCTTCAATATTCATATTACTCATTCTTGTTGCAACGGCTAAAGCCTTAATCCAAGTTTTTCTAGCAAAATCGTGAGCTTCATGTCCCGGAAATATGGTTACATAATCTTTAAACCAGTTTCCACCTGTATACTGTATTACAGCCTCTAATTTATATATACTAGTAGTATCATAATAAGTACTTGAGCCTGCTCTATGAAACCTTCCGCTTATAGCTAATAAAGCATCAATGAATTTTCTTGATTTAATGGACAACTCTATAAATTTGCTTCTTAATGGTTCTTCCACAGTATCCTTAGGCCCCGCAGTATATGGTTCAATTTCTTCCTTGATATCTTCAAGAATTACAAGTTCATCCCCTATTCGACTTTTAATTCTCTGCATGCTACTTATTGAACTTCCAAACCAGAAGAATAAGAAAGCAACTATAATTGTTAGTATTGCGGCACTAGCCGTTACTATACCAACAGCTAATGTCATCATTGAGTTTTCTGATATTTCAACGCTTGTGTTAAGGTAAATTAGTCTTGCTATTAATACTGACAAGAGAATTGCTACGGAATTTATTCTTAAGAAATTAAGAATAATAGACCATCTTTTCTTTGCTAACCTCTTTCTAAAATCACTTCGCCAATATGGGGACTTCCAAAGAATTTCCTGACTAGCGTCAAACCCAATAGGAGCAGGCGGAACATTTTTACCTAACATACTTTCTATTCCCATCTTAGGAAGTATTATATATCTTTCTTTGAATCATACCAACCGCACTGAAAAATATATAAGTTTTACAACGCAAGCAGTTAACAAATAAGGGGGAGCCATATCAGCTCCCCCCCTGAGATAATATTTTCTTTATTAATGGTCGGGGTGGCCGGATTCGAACCGGCGACCACCTGAACCCCATTCAGGTGCGCTACCTGGCTGCGCTACACCCCGCTCAAACTAGAATGCTACCAAAAAATACTAGCATAAATTGTTTCCTCCAGCAACCTGGAGGCTAGCCGGTGTAGATTTCTCTCTCATTTCTGCCAGGGGTTTGAAAAAAGAAGCTTTTTGCGTTATAAATATAGAGTGCTTATGTAATAATTTAATAATCTAGCGGGAGTTGACCTTGACAAAGAAGAAACAAGAGAAGAAACAACAGAAGAAACCACGTGAGATTTCCAAACGCCAGCTTTCTCGGTGGCAGAAACAAAGGAAAAGGGAACGCCTGATACGCTTCACGGGGATTTCAATAATCATCGCCGTGGTATGCGTTATAGTAGCCGGTATATATATTACCCAGTTTAAGCCACTGTATGAAACGGTAATTAAGGTGAATAATGCCAAATTCAGCATGCAGTATTTCATAAATACGTATAATTATTTTCTTGAGCAACAACCCGGCACGCAGCCGTATCTCATGATTGGACAGGTAGAAAGAGAAATCAAGCAAAATGAACTTATCCGACTGGCAGCAATGGAATTGGGCATCACCGTCAGCAACGATGAGGTAGATGAAGAGCTTGAGGGCCGTGACCCCCCGTTAAGCAAAGACCATCGCGATATAATCAGGACCCAACTATTGGCAGAAAAACTGCTGGATGAATATTTTGACCCGCAGATACCGAGGTCCGCGGAGCAGGTCCACATCCAGGCTATGTTCCTGGAAAGTGAAGCGCAAGCGCTGGAGGTTACCAACAAACTAGCCGCAGGTGACGATTTTACCGGGATAGCCGCCGAGCTTTCCCTGGACAATGCCACCAAAGAGAAGAAGGGGGATTTAGGCTGGCATCCCAGAGACATCGTGTCTGGAATACTGAATAGTTCGGTAGCCGAGGACTATGCCTTCAATGCTGAGCCAGGAGTGCTGAGCCAGCCAATATATGACGAAGATAAACCGAAAGGGACAGGCTACTGGCTGATAAAGATTGTAGAGCGGAAAGAGGACTCAAACGCAGTGAAGATAGCGGTTATCCAGCTTGGCAGCCAAGCAGAGGCGGAAGAGGCTAAAGCCAGGCTGGACGCTGGCGAGGACTTTGGCGACCTGGCAGCCGAGCTTTCTAAACTGGATGAAGCCAAAGAAGACCGTGGAGACGTAGGTGAGGTGACTCCAGGTATGCTGAGTAAACCCATGGATGATTTTATTTTCGGCCCGGAAGTAGAGCTGGAAACAGTCAGCGAACCAATCCATGATGAAAACACCGTGACCGATGGAGGATACTGGCTGATAAAAGTGTTAGGTAAAGACAACGACAGAGAGATTGATGAGGAGGACAGAACGCTATTAAAGGGCAAGGCACTGAACGAATGGGTAGAATCATTATGGGATAACCCGAACTATACAGTAGAGAGCTTCCTGGACAATGAGAAGGTTAACTGGGCATTGGACAAAGCAAGGGAACTAAGAGGATGAATAAACAAAATATTGGGATTGGCTTGATAGGATTAGGGGCTGTGGGTGGAGAGGTAGCCCGCGTTCTTATGAAAAAGGCTGATATGCTGGCCGAGCAGGTCGGTTGCTCCCTGTCTCTGCAGCGAATAAAGGTATTGCCGCCAGATTTACTCCGCCCACAGGCAAAGGAAATGGCGCCGGAGCTTTTCACCACCGACGCCGAGGAGTTCTTCTCCGACCCCGAAATAGACATCGTCGTTGAGGTAATTGGCGGTGAAGACCCGGCTATGGCGTATATCCAGAGAGCACTCTCCTCGGGCAAACACGTGGTTACCGCCAACAAGGAGGTGGTGGCCAAGCATGGGAGTGAACTGTTTGCCCTGGCACGGCAGCATCAGGTAGGACTGCATTTTGAAGCCAGCGCCGGTGGCGGTATCCCCCTGATTTCCCCCTTCCAGCATGACCTGGTGGCTAACCGGATAGAGGGCATCTATGCCATAATAAACGGCACCACCAACTATATCCTGACCAGAATGGAGCGAGAGGGCATGGACTTCTCCCTGGCATTGAAGACAGCGCAGGAGCTAGGTTTCGCCGAAGCCAATCCAGAGAATGATATCAATGG
>JAHJRU010000013.1 GCA_018830745.1 Chloroflexota bacterium | reverse complement strand
GTAAGGGGAATAGCTCACGCTCGAAGCTGGACATGGTTCCCGGCGGGATGTGTTTCAGGACATCGGGTTCCAGTATGTAGGTGCCGGCGTTTATCATATTGGTGGTTACCTGCTCCGGGCTTGGCTTCTCCAGGAAACGGGTAATCCTATCGTCGGCATCGGTTTCTATCAAACCATAGCTGGTAGGGTCGTCCACCGGCGTCAGGGCGATGGTTACTTTAGCCCTTCGTTCTCGATGGAATGCCAGCATGGCCGTGATGTCAAGGTCGGTGAAAGTATCGCCGTTTAGCCCGAAGAAAGTCTCATCCAGATACCTCTCGGCCAGCTTTACGGCACCGGCCGTTCCCAGTGGCTTGTCCTCTATGGAATAGTGCAGTTTAATCCCGAATTCGTGGCCATTATTGAAATACTGGCGAATGGGTTGTGAAAGGGTGCTCTGAGCCAAAATTACATCCGTGACCTGGTGGGAACCGAGGTGACGAATGACGTGCTCCAGAAATGGCCTGTTGAGCACCGGGACCATAGCCTTGGGTATATTGCAGGTTAGCGGACGCAGTCTGGTAGCTTCGCCGCCAACCAGGATAACGGCTTTCATTTCTGCCTCTCTTTAATGAACCAGTGCTGTGTTTTCATTGGACATTCGTATTTTACCATATTGGCGCATTTGGTGGCTGGCTCAGATAGATGGTAAAGTAAAGTGTGAGACGCGTTACATAAATAAATTGATAGAGGTGCATTTTGATTATAAGGGGACTGGTAATACAACCGTATGCTACCAATTGCTATATTGTGGGCTCGGAATCAACCGGAGAGGGTATGGTTATCGACCCAGGAGGCGACGCCGGCGCTATCCTGAAGCACATCAACGAAACTAAACTTGACATAAAGTATATTGTCTTAACTCACGGGCATATCGACCATATTGGGGCGGTGGGTGAGATGAAGGAGGCGACGGGAGCCGCTTTCTGCGTTCACTCGGATGAAAGCAGTCTTATCCAGGACAGGCCTTTAAGTTCTATGGTGGGGTCGCTTTATCCCGCCCTGCCATTTCCAGACAGGTGGCTCAGGGACGGGGACAGGCTGGATGTCGGTGAGTTGCACTTTGAGGTTCTGCACACACCCGGCCACAGTCCGGGGGGTATTTCCCTGCTGGGGGAGGGGGTGGTATTTCCCGGGGATACCCTGTTCAATTACGGCATAGGCCGCACTGACTTTCCCAACGGCAGCCATAGCCAGTTAATGAACAGCATTCACACCAGGCTCATGACGCTGCCGGATAATACTGTGGTTTACTCCGGTCATGGTCCTGAATCAACCATAGGCGCTGAGCGCCGGGGAAATCCCTGGCTGCGCGGTTTGTAAACAATAAGAGAGGCAAGGTGTTTAGCCTCGCCTCTCCATGTTAGCAGTCGTAAGTTGTCCGGCTTAATCCAGCGTAATCAGAACGATGAATATGGGGCCGAATATTACTGCCACTTTACCGACCAGCTTAATCAGGATGTTGAGTGATGGTCCGGCCGTGTCTTTGAACGGGTCGCCCACCGTATCACCGATTACCGCAGCCTTATGAGCCGCGCTGCCCTTGCCGCCCAGGTTACCAGCCTCGATGTATTTCTTGGCGTTATCCCAGGCGCCACCGGAATTAGCCATCATTACTGCCATAAGGAACCCGGTTAGCAGCGCGCCGACCAGGAGACCGGCTACTGATGCAGGACCAAGGGTGAAGCCAAGGGCGAGCGGAACGGCAATGACCAGTATACCGGGAATAAACATCGAGCTGAGTGCCTTCTTGGTGGCGATATCAACGCAGCTGACGTAATCAGGTTTGGCTTCTCCTTCCATCAGCCCCTTGATTTCCTTAAACTGCCTTCTGACCTCTTTGACGATTTCATCGGCGCCACTGCTGACCCCTCTCATTGCCAGGGCGCTGAAGATGAAGGTCAATATGCCGCCAATCAATACACCGACAATGACCGGCACTTCGGTCAGGCTGGCTATGTCAACCTTGGCTACTTCGAAGTAAACGGCGAGCCATGCCAGTGCAGCCAGGGCGGCGGAGGCAATGGCAAAGCCCTTGCCCAGTGCGGCGGTGGTATTACCCACGGCATCCAGCGCCTCGCAGCGCTCTCTAACGTCTTTGCCCAGGTTAGCCATCTCGGCAATGCCGGCGGCATTATCGGCGATTGGACCGTAGCAGTCCATAGCCAGCAGCATTCCCAGGTTAATGAGCATGCCCATAGCGGCTACGGCTATGCCCAGCAGCCCGCCGAAATAGTAAGCCAAAACGGTGGCTATGGCTACCAGTATTACCGGCAGGACGGTGCTCATCATGCCGGTAGCCAGTCCCTCGATTATGGTAACGGCCGCCCCGGTTTGAGCGCTTTCCGCTATTTGCTTGACCGGCTTATGCTCAGCCGAGGTGTAGTATTCGGTTACCTGTCCGATAAGGAAGCCGGCGAGTAGACCTGAAATGAGCGCTCCGAACAGTGCCAGTTCGCCGGTGAAAGCCCTTATGATAAAGAAACTGGCGATTATCATAAGGCCGTTGCTGACATACACTCCGGTATTCATGGTAGCGTGTGCCTTGGCTACCTGCTGTTCGAAACTACCCTTAAAGTCTTTCGGCCTCACTGACAGAGCACCGATAATGGAAACGACGATGCCTAAGGCACCCAGTACCAGGGGGAGCATCATGCCATTGACAGCACCAAGGACGACCACTCCCAGGACCATGGAAGCGGCGATAGCCGAGACGTAGGACTCATACAGGTCAGAGCCCATACCGGCTACGTCACCTACGTTATCGCCTACGTTATCGGCGATAACCGCCGGATTTCTGGGGTCGTCTTCCGGGATACCGGCTTCAACCTTGCCCACCAGGTCGGCGCCGACGTCGGCGCTCTTGGTAAAGATGCCGCCACCGGCCCTCAAAAACAGGGCTACCGATGACGCACCGAAGGCGAAGCCCAGCCATACGTGGGAGTCTTTCCAGAGGAAAGCCACAATGACCAGTCCCAGCAAACCCAGACCTACTACTGAGAAGCCCATTACCGCTCCGCTGTTAAAGGCTATTTTCAGTGCCCTCGCCCAGCTGCTGGTAGCGGCATTGGCTGTCCTGACATTAGCTCTGGTGGCGATAGCCATCCCGATGTACCCGGCAAGCGCTGAGGTGACGGTGCCAAACAGGTAGGCAACCGCTACCCAGGGCTTGGGGTCAATAAATATAGCCAGGACGATGAACAGGATTGCGGTGAAGATGCCCAGAGTGATGTACTCCCGGCGTAGAAAAGCGATAGCCCCCGAGCGGATGGCAAGAGAAATCTCCTTCATCTTCTCGTTACCTTCGCTTTCCTTCAGTACGGAGTACGACAGGTAGCCCACAAATCCCAGGGCTAAAAGACTGGCAATAAATGCCCACACTAAGCCCGATTCCATATGCAAACCTCCTTTATAATAATTTATTGAGCATTATATAAAAATAGGGTGGCTGGAAACCAACCACCCTATACTTTTTTTACTATGCTCATACAAACAAACCCACAAATTTGCCTTAATCTAACATACCAGCGCCATGTAAGTCAATGTTTGTTATTAGGTGTTATGGATACTTTCCCCCAGCTTATCTAAGCGTCTCTCTAAATCTCCCTGCCTCATTCCCAGGGTGAGGTCGCTGCGCATTCTTTCTAACACGCCGCGGACCATATCCGTAGTCCGGCGTAGTCCACCGGTTAAAGCATCCGGGTAATCTATAGTCACCAGCGTGCTGTAAATCTCATCCATAGCATTGAGCAATTCTTCCCCGCGTGACAGGTCGCCCTTCCGCATGCTGTCCAGAAGGTAGCGCCTGATTTCACCTACCGCTTCTCCCATCCCGTTAAGGTAGGCGGCAGGCTCGACGCCCAGATCATCCGGGTCGGGAAGCAGCTTGCCTGATACCAGAGCCAGGGTGATGGTGCCCTCGGCGTACTCCTTCTGGGCATCCCTGAGGAAAGCAGTGTGGCTGAGGTCTCTATGCTCAGCCAGGGCTCCTTTAGCCTCGGTCAGCTGGTTATGCGCCGATTGAAGCAATTCCGCCGCCGCTTGGAATTCCTGGCGGTGTATGCTCCGAATAGCCCGGGCGCAGTCGCGAATAGCCTGGCGGCACAGGGGCAACGCCTTTTCTCTGGCGACATCTTTGGCTGAAAAAGTCTGTCGTAATCTATCGGCGATGGGTTGCAGGTTTTCGGTGGACTCACTCACTTTATCTCTTGTATCCTCTCTATTATTTGGCGGACAGCCACTTCTGTATCTTCCGCCTGCAGTATGGCACTGATAACGGCGACTGAATCAGCACCGGCGGCGATAACCTCAGGTATGTTTTTGCGGGTGATACCACCGATGGCTACCAGGGGCAGGGACGTAGCCTTTCTGACCTCACGTAATCCTTTCAAACCTACTACAATAACGTCCTCCTTGGATGCGGTAGGGTAGATAGCGCCAACACCAAGATAGTCTGCCCCTTCAGTTTCGGCAGCCAGGGCTTCAGCCGGGGTAGTGACTGAGCACCCCAAAATCTTATCCAGCGGCAATAATTTACGGGCGACCGATACAGGCAGGTCCTCCTGGCCAACGTGCAGACCGTCGGCGTCACTCGCCAGGGCTATATCCAGATGGTCATTTACTATAAACAATACATTATGCTCAGCGCATAATTCCCTGAGCTTTCGGGCTACAGACAGCAACTCCTTTTTACTGCTCCGCTTATCGCGCAGCTGGATAATGGTTGCCCCGCCCCGGATTACCTGCTCGGCGGTTTCGACGGGATTACGCCCTTTCAGAATGTCAGTGTCTATAATAATGTAAAGACCGGAAATCTGCCCTGCTTTATCGCGGCGCTGGATTTTAGACAGCAGAGTTTGCTCGATGGAGTAGAGGGCAAATCGAGCTCGTTTGAACTTCTCGGAATCCAGTCGAGACGTTATTTCAGGAATCTTGGCCAGCTCCTCCAGTACCCTTAGTGATTCCTGCACTCTCCTGGCGTTGGCCATTATGGTTATAGGCAGCTCTCGCTGGTTCGGTTCTCCCCTGGCTTCAATATCGATACCGATGTCGCCCCCCGAGTCACGAGACTGAATGAGCTGCTGGTGGAATGGCCAGTCGCCGCGGAGCAGTTCGTGCCGCATAGTCTTAAGTTGCTCCGTGAGATTGCTATCATTGAGCAGGAAGCGAGCCACGTCTTCGAGAAGGCGGAGCCCCTCACCGATGCGGTCCAGATTGGCATCTATTATGCGCCACATTACAGTTTATCTTTAATAGATTTGGGCAATTCGCCCTCTCTGGCCGCCTGAATTTCGTTTTTTATTGACTCAGGCATATCCAAACCCATTTCCTTAAACTTCTTCTCCGTCGAGCGGCCTATATTACGAGGGTCTTTATAGTAGTCCAGACCGGGGGAACGCTGCGGCTCCCCGGATTCCTCCCAGATGGTTTGCGTTGATTTGTGGTAAGCAAAGCGGGACAAAACACGGACCAGGTCGTGGCTGCCACAGGCAGCACACTGGGCGGTAACCGGAGTGGTCACGCTTTTTACCAGAATGCTGGATAAGGTATTGCATCTCGGGCAAAGGAATTCATATATCGGCATGGCTCCACCGTCTGCCCAATTTTAACATAGCCGCTTTAAAGGGTAAAGATAAAGGCTTCTACTCTTCGCCGACCGCGTTTTCGATGAGTTCAATCCGGGATGTCTCGTTTCTGGTGTTCAGTTCTACCGCTACAAAATCGATTCGCCATTGCTGAGGCAGGTCATGGTGGGTCTGGAGGTAATGAGATGCCGCCGACCGCAATCTCTCCTTCTTAGCGGGGGTGATTGACTCTTCAGGAGTGCCAAAACTCAGGCTCTTTTTTGTTCTAACTTCAACAAAGACCAGGCAGTCTTTGTCCCTGGCTATGATGTCGATTTCGCCATGGGGACAGCGGAAGTTTGTTTCAATAATATGGTAGCCTTTATTCTGGAGGAAATCCCGGGCCAGTCTCTCACCGAGGATACCGGTGTCTCTTCTCTTCATTCACCCTGTCTCACGGCTTGCCTCATCCGGTGCGCCTCTATCTCACTGGCTATGCTAGAAAATATCAGGGCTGCTGCCAGCACGGAGTTTGAAAAACCGGCAGTTGCTATTCCAGATACAAAGTTGCTAATGGCTAAGTACGCCACTGCCAGGGCGAACATTTCCCTGATGAAGATTCCTCTTTTCATCCCGCCTCTCCGAATGCTGCCGAGAACCATCGGGAGGATATCTTTACTGGCAGGTCTTGGCGGGGGAACCTCAAGCGCTATCAGTATGGCTATAGCAATGGGAAAGCCGATGGCTGGATTGCGGAGACCTCCAATGACCAGTGCGGCGATGGCAAGAATGAGACCTGTGCCGTGCAACCAGGTCAGATACTTAGGCCTGTTCATTTCTAACACTCCTCTTGACCGGTTCGAACGATTGGCGGTGGATGGGGCAGGGCCCCAGGCGGTGGAGGCAAGCGAGATGTTCCCGGGTGCCGTAGCCTTTGTGCTTTGCCAGCCCATATCCCGGATAGGACTCATCCAGTTCTTCCATCAAGCGGTCGCGGGCTACTTTGGCAACGATGGAGGCGCAGGCGATGGAAAAACACCGTCTGTCCCCCTTAATGAGAGCTTTCTGCGGCAGGCGTATGTCAGGGAGACTCAGGTGGTCGATGAGCAGGCACTCCGGCGAAGTCGAAAGATGTTCCACCGCCAGTTGCATGGCTAACCGTCTTGCCTTGGTCAATCCCTGGGAATCTACCACATGATGGGGGACCGTGCCAATGCCAACGGATATGGCGGTACTCTGGATACGCTGAGACAGCACTTTACGCGTGGCTGGTGGTACCAGCTTGCTGTCGTTGACCTTTTTTGTCCAGCGGCCGCGCATCCTGCCGGGCAGGATAACTGCCGCGGCTACCAGCGGTCCAGCCAGGGCGCCGCAGCCGACCTCGTCAATGCCGGCGATAAGGCGATAACCCTGCGCCTCGAATCCCTTTTCTTCAGCAAACGATGGGGTTAGCGGTACATTTAGCATCTTCAATAATCCCACCACCGAGGACGACATCTCCCTGATAAAAAACTACCGATTGCCCGGGACTGATTGCCCTTTGCGGTTGATGAAAATCTACTTGGGCAACGCCATCATTGAGATGAAGCGTAACCGGGACCTCGGGCGCTTTATAACGGACCTTGGCGGTGATGCTGGTGGTGTCAGCAGGTGGAGAGCCTGATACCCAGTTCAGGCTGGCAGCCAGCAGGCTGCTGGTGAAAAGCTGGTCTTCCGTGCCCACTACCAGTTTATTGTCATGGGAATCCAGCCTGAGCACGTATAACCGTGTGGTGGAGGAAAGTCCCAGACCATGTCTCTGTCCCACGGTGTATCTAGCCAGCCCTTGGTGTTTGCCCAGGACGTTGCCCCCGGTGTCGATGATATCTCCGGGTTCTGTTTGGACATAGTCGCCGATAAACGACCGGTAGTCGTTATCCGGTATGAAACATATATCCTGGCTTGCCGGTCTGTCGGCGGCGGGCAAGTCCAGTTTGGCGGCCATTTCTCTTACTTCCTCTTTGTGGAAATCGCCAATCGGCAGTAGCAAATGCTGAAGTTCCCGCTGTCCCAGAGTGTAGAGAAAATAGGTCTGGTCTTTTATCTGGTCGACTCCCTTCAGCAGTTGATATCCATTCCGGGAATGTTCAATTCTGGCGTAGTGCCCCGTAGCCAGAAAATCGGCATCCAATTCTTTAACCCGTGCGAGCAGGGCATCGAACTTGACATACTGGTTGCAGCGGATACAGGGGTTAGGCGTTCTGCCCAGGCTGTACTCCTGGCAGAAGTCAGTGATAACCCGCCGGGCAAAAACGTCCCGAAAATTCATCACAAAATGGGGGACGCCCAGCTTATAGGCGGTTTGCCTGGCTGCCTCTATGGCTTCAGCACCGCAGCAGCCGCGAAAGCCGTCCCGCTCCCCGGCTGGCTTATCCGCCGGCCAGATTTGCATGGTGATGCCAATCACTTCATAGCCGGCCTGCTGCAATAAAGCCGCCGCCATAGATGAGTCCACCCCTCCGCTCATGGCTACTGCCACTCGTCCTTGTGCCATACTAGACTGATACCTCTATTGCGAAAGTAGATTGCTTACTTTCTGCCATATAATTTCACTGACCTTTGACTTGGGCTGGCGCGCATCCACGATTAGCCATCGTTGCGGCTCTGCGGCGGCTAATTCGAGGTAACCCTGGCGCACCCTCCGGTGAAAATCAATATCTTCCTGCTCGAATCTGTCCGCTCTTTTATCTCCTTTGCGAGCCAGACCCTCCTCCGCCGGCATATCCAGCAGAATGGTGAGGTCAGGCTTGAGCCCCTGCGTAGCCACCTGGTTGATAGCCTCAACCGTGGCTAGTTCCAGCCCGCGTCCGTAGCCCTGATATACAGTAGTGGAGTCGGTATAACGGTCGCAGATAACCACCTGGTTGTCTTTCAGTCTGGGTTGTATTACCCTGGCAACCAGCTGTGCCCGGGAGGCGTTAAAGAGGAGTAGCTCGGCCAGGGGTGATATGTCCAGGTTGTCCGTCCACTTGAGCCAACGGCTCAGCTTTGTTCCCAGCGGGGTGCCTCCGGGCTCCTGGGTCAGGAAGGCGGGAATAGCCAGACGGT
>JAHJRU010000092.1 GCA_018830745.1 Chloroflexota bacterium | reverse complement strand
TATCGTGGAACCTACTTCAATTGGAGGGAAAGGATTAGCCGATGGAAAGTCTGGAGGTGAGCGCCAAGACAGTAGAAGAAGCTATACAACTGGCCTTAGATCAGCTAAACGTAAGCCGAGAAGAGGTGGAGGTCACCGTCGTTAGAGAGGGTAAGCCGGGCATTTTGAAAATCGGCAGTGAGGAAGCCACGGTTAGAGTGGCACTGCTGACGGCTGTGCCAGAGGAAGAGGGTGGCGTTAGCCAACAGGCTAAAAGGATTCTGGAAGACCTTCTGGCAGCCCTGGAAATTGAAGCTTCAGTTGTGGTGGAAGTTGGCCCGATCACAGAAGAGCAAGCTGTCGGGCCTATCACTCTGGATGTAGAGGGTGGGGACCTCGGTATTCTGATTGGTCGGCGGGGTCAGACTCTGGCCAGCCTGCAATACATCGTCCGACTTATTTTAGCCCACCAGACCAAGGCCTGGCTGCCGGTAACTATCGACGTAGAAGGTTATAAGCATCGCCGTTATATATCACTGCAGAATATGGCGTGGCACCTGGCAGAGCAGGTGCAAACCCGGAAAGCGCCCTTTACGCTGGAGCCCATGTCCGCCTATGAGCGCCGCATCATCCATCTGTCCCTGGCGGAACATCCCGATGTTACCACTCATAGTATTGGTATCGGGGAGTCACGCAAGGTGGTCATTGAACCCAAAGGACAGTAACCCTCTTACTTGACAATAATCAAGGTGCTGTGTTATTTTATGTCAGGGCTGAAGGCAGGATTTTCAGGCTTCATAAAACCGTCCCTTCAGGGGCGGGTTTTTTAATTACGAAAGCTTGGGTACGGTGTGTTATGAAGAGTGATTCAGTTAAAAGCGGTGCAGAGCGGGCTCCCCACCGCGCCTTGCTTCGTGCCGTGGGCTGCACCCGCACCGATATGGATAAACCATTCATCGGCATTATCAACAGCTTCAGCGAAATTGTTCCGGGGCACATACATCTACGGGACATAGCAGCGTCAGTTAAAGCCGGGGTAAGAAGCGGGGGCGGCGTTCCCTTTGAAGTCAATACCATTGCGGTATGCGACGGCATCGCCATGAACCATGCCGGCATGAAATACAGCCTGCCCAGTCGAGAACTTATCGCCGATTCCGTGGAGATACTGGCTGAGGCACATGCTTTTGACGCCCTGGTTTTCATACCCAATTGCGATAAGATAACCCCCGGCATGCTGATGGCCGCTGCCAGGCTTAACCTGCCCGCCATTTTTGTCAGCGGTGGTCCTATGCTGGCGGGCTGTATCAGTGATAATGATAAGACGGAGAAGGTTGACCTTAGCTCGGTCTTTGAGGCGGTAGGCCAGGTGGTGAAGGGAACCATGAGCGAAGCGGAATTACAGGCGCTGGAGGAAGCCGCCTGCCCCGGGGCAGGTAGCTGCTCCGGAATGTTCACCGCTAACACCATGAATTGCCTGACGGAAGCCATGGGCATGGGGCTGCCGGGTAACGGCACCATACCAGCGGTGGATAGCCGCCGGCGCCAGCTAGCGGAGGAAGCGGGGCAGCAAGTTATGAAACTGCTGGCGGATAACGTCCGCCCACGAGATATTATAACCGGGGATGCCATCCGGAATGCCTTTGCCGTTGATGTGGCGCTGGGCGGCAGTACCAACTCTGTTTTACATATGATGGCCATTGCTCATGAGGCCGGGGTTGATTTTTCCCTGGCTATGGTCAATGAGATAAGCGAGCATACCCCCCACCTGTGCCGTCTGCGACCGGCCGGTGATTATCACATTGAAGACCTCGACCGGGCCGGAGGCATATCAGCCGTGATGAAAGAAGTGAAGGATGGGCTGAAGCTCGATGCCAAAACAGTTTCCGGAAAAGTGATAGCTGAGATAGTGGCTGAAGCCAGGGTCAGAGATAGAGACGTCATTCGTTCGGCGGGTACCGCTCATTCAGCCACCGGAGGAATCGCGGTGCTCTTCGGCAACCTGGCACCGGAGGGAGCGGTAGTGAAGCGGTCTGCGGTGGCCCCGGAGATGATGGTCCATCAGGGTCCAGCCCGGGTATTTGATTCCGAGGAGGACGCCACAGAAGCCATTATGAACGGGGCCATAAAGTCTGGTGAGGTCATAGTTATACGCTACGAGGGTCCCAGGGGAGGACCGGGAATGAGAGAAATGCTCACCCCGACATCATTGCTAAGCGGCATGGGCATGGATAAAGAAGTGGCACTAATCACGGATGGCCGATTCTCAGGGGCTACCCGAGGAGCAGCTATCGGGCATGTCTCACCTGAAGCCGCCAGCGGCGGACCTATTGCGGCTTTGAAAGACGGCGATATAATAAAAATTGACATTCCAGGACTTAAACTCGATGCGGACCTTGGCGACCAGGAGATAACAGACCGCCTGGCTGATGTTCCGGAATTTAAATCCGTGGTCCGTACGGGCTATCTCAGACGCTACGCTGAAAAGGTACGTTCCGCCAGCACCGGGGCGGTGTTTGCTGAATAAGGGGGCTTGTATGAGGCTAACTGGTGCCCAAATTCTATGTGAGACTCTGGTTAAAGAGGGAGTAGAGGTTGTTTTTGGTTTCCCGGGGGGAGTGGTTTTACCCCTGTATGATACCCTGCCTCAGTACCCTCAACTGCGCCATATTCTGGTGCGCCATGAGCAGGGTGCCGCCCACGCTGCCGATGGCTATGCCCGCGCTACCGGCAAGGTCGGCGTATGTTTTGCCACCTCCGGTCCCGGGGCGACCAACCTGGTAACCGGAATTGCCAACGCTTACATGGATTCTATACCCATGGTGGCCATTACCGGTCAGGTGGCCCGTCCTTTTATTGGCAAGGACGCCTTCCAGGAAACCGATATCACCGGCATCACCCTGCCCATAACCAAATTTAATCATCTGGTTCATGAGACCAGCTCACTGGCCAGGACACTCAAAGAAGCTTTCCATGTTGCCCGTACGGGGCGTCCCGGACCGGTGCTTCTTGACATACCCCGGGATGTCTTCGTTGACCAGGCAGAGTTCTATTACCCCACGAGAGTAAATCTGCCGGGCTATAAACCTACGCTTCAGGGACACCCGACACAAATAAAGAAGGCGGCTAAACTGATAAATGAGGCTCGG
>JAHJRU010000091.1 GCA_018830745.1 Chloroflexota bacterium | reverse complement strand
GCCAGGAGGATTAAGGAGCCGAGTATGGGATTCATCATGGCGCGGCTCAGCCCTTCAGCGAATCCTCGGCTGGTACTCTGCCTTGAAGCAACCGCCGCCGATAAAATACGTCTGGCTTCCTGCTGCCGTCTCAAGGTGATGATGTAGCTTAAGGGTTGGCTGTAGCCGGCTCTTGCCTGGGAGACGATACTCTGTATGGCCCGGTAAGCCGAACCCTCTTGCTTCCTGACTTTGCGCTCTATCTCCTGGTCTCCCTGGAGCAGGAGCAGGCCCATAGCTCTTTTGGACAGACCATAGTAGCCGCCGAGCAGGTTGCCGATGTCGGTTAAAGCCGATTCTATTGAGTCATCATACGTGAACGGCGTGGCTTCAGCGGTTGACATATGTCTTCAGTCTCCTGCGCAGGGTCTCCAGTCCGTGGCCGGTAGTGGCTACCGTGGTGACCACGGGTATGCCCAGTTCCTCCTCCAGATATTTAACGTTGATTTCAATCCCGGCTGTTTCAGCCTCGTCCATCATGTTCAGGTCGAGGATGACCGGAAACCCGGCTTCTATGAGCTGGAGGGTGAAGGGGAGCATCCTTTCCAGGTTCTTGGCATCGACTACATGCAGCATAACCTCCGGGCTTTCATCCAGCAATATTGACCTGGCAACCCGTTCCTCCTCGGTTATGGGCAGCAGAGAGTACATACCGGGAGTGTCTACGACTTCAAATTCCTGGCCGTCAAGGGCTGTTTTACCCCGTGACACGTCAACCGTGGTGCCCGGATAATTGGAAACGGTAACGTAGGCTCCCGTGAGGTTATTAAAGACCACGCTTTTCCCGACGTTCGGGCTGCCGACAATGCCAATTTTCTTCAGGCCGTCGGAATCTATTTGCAGTCCTTCCCCGTGACAGCTACTGCTTCGCCGCCCGGAGCCGAGGGCCCCCGTTATTTTTTGCCACAGCGTCATCTTAATTTACCCTTTCCGCCCCTGAAGGCCGGAAGTAGCTGCCCAGAGCCGCCGCTAGAAATACGAAGTAAGCCACCACTTCTACCAGGGAAGGATTAGCATTATAGCCAACGATGGCGGTTAAGAATCTACCTAGCGTAGCCTTTTCTGGAAGAAGGTGGTTGATGTCCCATACGTGCTCGATGATTGGAGGGATAATGCCGGCTTCGTGGAATTCATGAATGCCGTGAGCCAGCAGACCAGCGGCGAAAACGATTAGTAGCACGCTGGTGGCATTGAAGAACACCTTCAGGTTAAGTTTGGAAGCGCCCTTGTATAGGCTGTACCCTATGATTATGGCAATTATCAGTCCCAGTAAACCACCCGAGGCAAACAAAAGGGGTGATTCAGCTACCCGGGTAGCGGCGAAGAGGAAGAGCACTGTTTCAATACCTTCCCGCACCACCACTATAAAGGCGAGAACCACCAGGCCGAGCGAGGAGCCGCTGTCGAGCACCGATTTTACCTGAGAGTGCAGGTGGCTTTTGATGTCCACCGCTTGCCGGCGCATCCAGAATATCATCCAGGTGAGGACCCCCACGGCGAGAAACATGGCAGAGCCTTCGAATATCTCCTCGGCTGTGCCGCTGAACTCTCCCGCCACAAGATAAATGATAAAACCGGCAACAAGGCTGGTGGCTACCGCCAGTGAGGTTCCCAGCCATACGGGTTTGAATCCCTGGCGGTTCTCGGTTCTGGCCAGATAGGCCAGGATAATTCCGATGATTAGAGCGGCTTCAAGCCCCTCTCTTAGCGTTATCAGTAGTGGACCAAACATCAGTTATTTCCTCCTTAAGTCATTCCGTTATAAAATGCAAATGCATATTATTTGCAATAAGGCCAGGCAAAAAATTATTCCCTTTTATGGCGACAGTCAGGACAAAAGCCGGTCATGCGCAACTCGGTGTCAATGATCTCAAAATCTTTGGCGTCGGCGACATTCTTTTTGATGTAGCGGGATAGTGCCTTGTGAATTTCAACCACCTTGCCACAGCCAAGGCATACCAGGTGATGATGTTCCTTAGCCGGCGGTACTTCATAGTGATGGTGGCTTTCGTCAAAGTGGACCTCTTCTACCAGCCCCAAATTTTTAAGCATTCTCAGTGTTCGGTAGACCGTGGACAGGCTGATACGGGGCTGTTTTTCTCGCGCCAGTCGGTACAGTTCATCCGCATCCAGGTGCCCCTCTCCCCGGTGAATGAGGTCCAATAACAGAGTCCGCTGATTGGTAATCCTCAGCCCGCTGGAGTTCAGGGTGCGTCGGCTTTTCCAGAGCGATTTTGTTTTATTTTCCATTGGCTTATTGCAAATGATTATTACTTGCAATAATCATTATATAGCATGGTCTTTCTTCTGTCAATGTGGTCTATAATAGGTGCTAAAACCGAATAAACTCTAGACTCTTTACGAGAGGTCGGTCAGTTAAGCTGACCGTATTTTCGTGCTGCCGCCATCAGGGCTTCCATCTTTTCCCTGGGCACGGTGGGCCAGATATCACACCCCGGCCAGATGCCGTTTACGCCATTGGCGATAGCCTCTTTCACCGCTTTGTCCACGTCCTCGGGTGTGCCGGCGACCATCACACCAAAGGCGTCGATATTGCCCAGGATTAGTGCCTCCGGCCCCAGCTTTTTTCGGGTCTCGGCCACATGGTTTTTTGGCTCCACGCTGATGGCGTCGGCGCCGCAGGCAGCCATCTGCTCCACAATGTCATCGGTGTCACCGCATATGTGCAGCACATTGGGCGATTCAATGGCGCTGAAGATGCGCTCCAGCGGCGGATGTATCAGGTTTTTGAACATGCGGGGGCTTAAAATGTCTCCGCTCCCCCCCATCTCCCGGACGCTGATGTAGTCGGCACCGGCCTGACGGTAAATCCTGATAATCTCGATGAGCGCTT
>JAHJRU010000090.1 GCA_018830745.1 Chloroflexota bacterium | reverse complement strand
GTTCTTACCGGGATAGCACTACGACAAGCTCTCATCTACCTGGAACGTCATATACGCTCAGAAACTCTCCTGGCAACACCCCTGTTTTACCCCATGATGTTAATTGTCATTGGTGGCCTAGCAGTTTGTCTCCAGTCCCTGCTGGAGGTCTATGATGCATCAGCTTCGCTGACAGGCAGGGATTTCAGAAAGACCAGCGGTGGAGAAAATGGAAGCGCCAACTCACCATAGAGGAGAAGAATAATGGAGTGGTGGTTAGTATTAATCATCATGTTTGGCGGATTGCTCCTCCTGCTAGCCATCCGCACGCCGGTGGCATTCGCTTTGGGAATAATGGGGGCGATTGGAACCTTCTTCTGGTGGGGAGCGGGAGGGTGGTCAGCCTTATCCATATGGGCGGTGACGGCCTTTCGCTCCACGGGCGATTTCATATTGGGGCCGATACCGCTGTTCATCTTGATGGCCGAAATCATCGTCGTTACCGGCATAAGCTCAAGAGCTTTCATGGCGTTGGAGAGGTTAGCCGGGAGGACGCGTGGCAGCCTGGCCTACAGCACAGTCGGTCTGACGGCAATATTTGGTGCTGTCACCGGATTTAGCCCCGCTTCCTGTGCTGCCATTGGCCCCATAGCTATTCCCGAAATGCTGAAACGGGGCTATGATAAGAAGCTGGCTGTGGGTGTGGTAGGAGGTGGAGCGGCACTGGCTATCTTGATTCCACCCAGCATCTTGATGGTGGTTTACGGTGGTCTAGCTGATGTCTCAATAGGCAAGCTGTTTATGGCTGGTATTATCCCAGGCCTTGTTTCTACACTGCTCTTCCTAGGTTGGATTGGATTCAAGGGTATTGTAGACCCTGCCAGTGTTCCCCTCGGAGCAAAGGCGGCTCCCCTGAAAGACAGGCTCATCGGTCTAGCACATCTGCTGCCGCTAGGGTTCATCATCTTTATGGTACTGGGAACAATTTATTTTGGGATCACCACACCCTCTGAGTCAGCGGCGATAGGTGCTCTATCCGCTCTGGTTTTGGCTGCCGCATACAGGGTACTCACCTGGTCTACGATACATGGCGTGCTCCTTCGCACGATCCAGATTAATGCCATGCTCTTCGCTATCCTCTTCTGCGCCAAGTTCTTTACCCAGGTCCTGGCCTATCTTGAAGTCCCGGCGATACTGGCTGGAATCATCACCGCTCTCCCGGTAGCAGGGTGGCTTATTATAGTTGCCATAATGGCTCTCGTCATCGTAATGGGTGCTTTTATGGATCCCGCCTCGATACTGGCTGTTACCGTCCCAATTTTCGTTCCTGTCATCACTGCTTTGGGGTTCGACCCGGTGTGGTTCGGGATATTATTTATGATTAACTGTGAGCTGGCAACACTGACACCGCCAGTAGGGTTGAATCTATTTGTCCTGATGGGCATTGTGCCCAAGGAGATAACCATCACGGATATCTTCAAAGGCTGTTTCCCCTTCTTAATGTTACATGCCCTGACAATGGTTATTGTGGGTATTGTGCCTCAGTTGGCTCTGTGGCTCCCGACCATTATGCGCGGGGGTTAAACCGGGCTGGACCGTACAGTGATATTGACCTGCCCCCCGAATATTGGGTAGAGAAGTATCAAGGTATCACTACTGATGTCCGAAATAGGCTTCTGGTCAAGAAGCAAGCAGCTTATATATACATAAAACTGTTGATTTCCTATATTCAGGTTTTAGATTACACAACAAATATTGCGCTAGGGTATATTAGTATAAAGAAGGAGGGGAAACAATGCAAGCCTACTGTGTTAAATGCCGAGCCAAAAGAGAAATGAAGGACGCCAAGGCTATAACTATGAAGAATGGCAAGCCGGCTACCCAGGGGACATGTCCCGTGTGTGGAACTAAGATGTTCCGGATTGGTTCGGGAAAATAGCTTCCCATTCTCATCGTTACTCTTGTAATCGCCACATCACACTATTCAGTTATTGGCAGTTATTGAAGTCATTGTACATCTAATTTACAGATTGTCAATAGCCAGCCCCAATAAAGGAACCAATATACGATTAGGCTAGACTGAAAGCCAACTCAAAGGTTCCACCTATCGTACAGTACCGCCCACCATATACCCCCCTCACCCCCCCACACAACGTATTCCTCTGCCCTGAATACGGGCCTATCAGCTATTCTGTGGCGTCTGGTGATGGCTTACGGCCTTTGCGTAACGGCTAATGTACCCCAGCGCCAGAATTACCGGACGACCCCGCTAAATCCGCTATGGCTGACGGTACTAAAATACGGGTTAGCGCATGACCAAATGTCTATTGTAGCTTAGGCTGCACTCAATGAAGATATACTGGCAGGGCATTCTCCTATTACCGGTGGGAGCATTGCCCCAGGTACAGAAAAGATGGGAAGTGAGAAGGGTTCTTCACTAATCGAAACGCTGGTAGCCCTGGCCCTTCTGGGGCTAATTGCGGCTACCTTTCTTGGTGCTCTAAGTACCGCACCCAAAGCCCGCTTTATTGCTGATGAGCAAGCCTCAGCTAGAATCCTGGCTGAAAGTCAGATGGAGAACGCCAAGCAACAGGATTATTCTCTCTCATATGCTGCCACCCCAATTCCAGATGAATATGCCGGCTATTCGGCCGTGCTTGATGTTGACCCCATGAGGAATGGCAACATCCAAAGAATCACCGTGACCATCAAGCATCATGACAGGGATATAACAACTCTGGAGAGCTACAAGACAAACCGATGAAATTTAACCGCTTCCGGTCAATTAACAGAAATCAGCGGGGCTTTACTTTGATTGAGCTGATAGTAACCGTGGCCATCACCGGACTCCTCGGTGCCGGTGTCACCATGGCGATGTTCCATGTTTTTACCCAGAGCAATCAGAACACCAACAGCATGGCCGCCAGCAAGCATGCCCTGAATGCCATGCATTGGATAACCCGTGATGCCCAGATGGCTCAAACTGTGGACCCGGACGAAGCTTCCGGCTTCCCTCTTACATTGAGTTGGACAGAGTGGGACAACTCCTCGCACCAGGTTACCTATACCCTGGAAGATGGCAACCTTCGCCGGGGATTGTCGATTGATGGGGGAGCACCCAGCGAAAGCGTGGTAGCTCAATACATTAACAGCGACAATGCGACAACTAACTGTGAACTGGTGAGTGGCGTGCTGACTCTGAAAGTGACTGCCACTGTGGGCGAGGGTTCACGCACGACCAGTGTGACCAAGGTGCGCCAGATTGCCCCCAGACCCGGCTTATGATGAACGGGTAGCGACATGAGAAAAGCAAGCAAAAATATACCGCGTAAGTCCACATCGGCTGAGAAGGGACAAGCTCTCATTTTGGTCCTGGTTTTTTTGCTGGTGGGCAGCCTGACCATCACGCCGCTGATGTCTTATATGGAAACCGGTCTTAAGACGGACCAGGTGTATCGGGATAAGGCGGATGAGTTATACGCCGCTGACTCCGGCATAGAGGATGCTATCTGGCAGATTAAATACGACCGTCTGGAAGCATTATTCAGCAGCCCGGATTATGATAAGTACGACTTTAGCACAACGTGGACCTATGACCTGTCGGAGCAAATAAATAACCATGACACTACCATTACTATAGAGAATGTCTGGATTCCAAAAGACGTGGCGCCCCTCAATGCCACAGAAGCCAGAGACATCATTGAGTCAAACAAGTTAATGGTGGCCGGCACTGCTCCAGGAGAAACAAGCTACCAGATAAAGATTAGCTTCTATCCAGGTGAAGGTGAAGAAGACGATTTAATGGTCGAATCGCTGGGGATATGGCTGCCGCTCGGTTACAACTATGTTACCGGCTCCGGCAACCTTGAAGCAAACCCTCTCGACGACTATTATTCCGTCCCTGTGGTTGAATCCCATGCCGGTGGACAGGTTGTGGTCTGGGATTTTGCCTCCGTTCCTTTCGAGTCATTTCCCGGTGCTAATCCCCTGGCTGTACCGATGGTATCCGACGTCACCTTCGAGTTTACATCAACTCAAACGGGGATTAGTCCGGCAGCCATTTCCTGGATGCTAACCAGCGGCGTCAGTGATGTCCCCATTTCCTGGGACATCGATACCAGAATGTTTAGAATCACCTCAGTGGCGGGCGACACTGAAATCGAAGCCTACTCGGCTAAATGCGAACTAAGAAAAATGGGTGCCGCCATTGCCGGCGACTACCGCGCCATCGGCAACTCTTTAATGATAGACACCGTCCCTGACTCATACGATATCCGTGACGAGCTACTGGCGGAGAGCGATGCCGAGGTCACTGATATCCCCTCCAATTCCGATGTGATTGCCGCCTATCTCTACTGGTCCGGGTGGTTCGCCGAGGGCACCGCACTGCCGATATGGGAAGACGACTGCTCTAACTTTGGTGCGTGGATTTCCGGCAGTGTCTGGAACATCGACTCCGGGCATTTCAGAAGCCATTACAGCAGCGGGGCAGAAAGTACTCGCTATATCACCATGAAAAATAGCCTGGATTTAAGCTCCTATGCCTCCGGGACGGTTAAGGTTAGCTGGGACCAATGGGAGGAGGGCTCGCTGGAATCGTCTGACGCCCTCAAATTCCAGTTTTCCGGTGACGGGGGCAATAACTGGAGCAGTATGATTACGGCTTTTTCCAACGACATCGGCAGCACGCCGGAGTATTTCAGCTATACCGTTCCCGACCAGTATCTGACCAGCAATTTCAAATTCAGGTTCTACCTGGATGACTTCGGCGGTTCTGGTGAATATGCTCATGTGGATAACTTTGCCGTGTCCGAGGTGGTGTTTACCGCCGATACCACCGCCATTTTTAAGATAAATGGAGACCAGGTTTATCTTGACGGCAATGGTGACCCGCAGATGGGTGCCCAAGAAATAACCGCCTCCAAGTCCTCCGCCCTGGAGAATGAACCCGGGGAGTATTCTTACGCCAGTTACCTTGACGTATCCAAGCTGGTTAAAGAATATTCTGACCTCGGAGATGGTGAGAACCATACCGGCAACGGGACATATACCGTGGGGAACGTGGATGCCGATACGGGGGAACACTGGTCCTATGCCGGCTGGTCTCTCATCATCGTTTACTCCAGCCCGGAGACGGCGGGGCATCAGCTCTATCTCTACGACGAATTTGCCTTTAACGGTGGGGACGAGAATCTTGACTTTGACGGTGATGGTCAGCCGGGCGGCTCCATTACCGGCTTCGTCGTTCCGGAGCCAATCCAAGGCGAGGTAAACGCCGCTACATTGACCTGTTTTGTGGGCGAGGGAGATGACGTTTGGTCCGGCGACTATCTGGCGTTTAACGGCACTCAGCTTTCAGACGGTGCGGGCTCCCTGACCAATGTCTGGGACTCACAGTCCGTGGGGATGAGTGAGGACGGCGTGGATATTGATAATTTCTATGTTACCTGGGCGAGTGGTCTGCTGGAGCCAGGCTCCAGCACGGCCCAACTGGATATGCAAACCGGGATTGACAACTGGAATCTGATATATGTTATTTTGTCCCTGCGCAGTGAGACCGTCACCGGCAGCACTACACACTATATAATACGCGGCAACTAAGACGTTTTACTCATTGACGCAATTGCGCAATTACTCTTTTGAGGAGTTCTTCCTCGGTCCTGACCCCGCGGACATCCAGCGTGCTTTTACGGAAAGCGCGCACCATCGCCTCCACCAGTTTCGTCTTGCTGAGCTTTTTCCCCCCACTGAACTTCGCCGTGGAAGCCAGGTCCTCCAGATAGGCATCCTCCTCACGGCCCACAAATACGGATAGCTTAATCCTGGCCGTCTTCGGTGGCACCGGCGGCTCCCTTTTTGGCGGTGCCGGCGCGGGCTTATCGCTTCCAGTTAGGCGGTCCAGTGCGCCCCCGTAAGCGAGTTCCTCCGTTACCCTGGCTCTCTTCATTTCATCACCTCTTCCGTGAATAATCGATAGGCATTAGCCCCCTCGGACCTTGGTGCGTAAGTCAGAATCGACTCCCCGGCAGCCGGGGCTTCCTTAAAGCGAACGCTATGGGGGATAATAGCCTCAAACACCCTGATTTTATCGCCGAAGGCCCTCTTGGTTACCTCCATCACCTCCCGGCTATGCAAGGTGCGGGAGCTGGTCATGGTAAACAATATACCGGAAATCTCCAGAGAGGGATTAAGCCTTTCCTTCACCCTGGCAATTGTACCCAGCAGTAGGGCGAGTCCCTTCATAGCCAGGAAATCGGCCTGAAGGGGTATGATTACACTGTCGGCGGCGGACAGGGCGTTGATGGTCATCAGCCCGAGGCTGGGCAAGCAATCCACCAGTATGAAATCATATACCTGACGTACTGGCTGGAGCATCTCCTTCAACACGAGCTCCCGGCTATGTAACCCCACCAGGTCGAGCTGCGCCTGGGATAGCTCTATGTTAGACGGCGCAAGGTCAATATTAGGGTTGCCGGTAGGGGCAATAATGTCCGGGATTAAAGGGCTATTTTCTCCCTTGATGGTGGCGGCTAAAACATCATAAACCGTGCGCTCAAGTTTGTCAGGGTTAAACCCTTTGGTGATGGTAAGACTGGCCTGCGGGTCCCAGTCGAAAAGCAACACCCGCTTGCCATGGTCACTCAGACCCTGAGCCAGCGCGGCAGCCGTGGTGGTCTTACCAACTCCACCTTTCTGATTAGCGATACAGATAACCGACATCTTTTCTAACATTATAGCGCAATTACGCAATTGCGTCAATACTCTATTGCGCAACTTCGTTCCCCTTTGCCAGCCCCACGTTGAATTACACGCCTCATATACCCTATAATTTCCTTAGATAACACTGGGGGTGCGAGATGAGCAAGCTAATCGATAAATTAACGCAGGCTTCACCGTCCGGCCGTCAACCGATGGGCTTCGGTAAGAGCAAGGCCACCGCCGCGAAACCAAAAATGGTGCTCATTGCCAGTTTATCCCAGGCTAATGTGGCCAAGCTGGCTCATTATGTGGCTGGGGCAGATGCCTGTCTCTGGCATATATCATCATCCTCAGAAATAGATTCTTGGCACAAGTCTTCTCAGAAAGTGCCTGATTTTATTTGGGGCTGGTGGGTAGCTGGTGTAAGCCGGGACGATATGGAAAAGATATTGAAACTGGGCGATGATTTCGTGGTTTTCCCCACCGATGCTCCGGCAACAAGCACCCCGGACGATAAGGTAGGCCGCGTTTTACAGGTGGAAACTTCTATGAGTGACGGCTTGCTGCGGGCTATTAATGCTTTGCCGGTAGATGCCGTCCTGGCTACCGCAGAGGCGGACGAGGCTCCGGTTATCACCTGGCAACGCCTTGCGTCTTTGAGTCGCATCTCTGGTTTGCTGCGCAAACCGGTGCTGGTCACCATACCACCAAATTTGACCGCCGATGAACTGCAGTCCCTGTGGGATGCCGGCGCGGACGGAATAGTAGCGGAGGTAGAGGGCGGTAAACCACCAGGGAAAATCAAGGAGCTCCGCCAGATGATAGATGGGCTCGTCTACTCCAAAACACGCCAGCGGAGCCAGGCAGAGCCATTGCTGCCCCACATCAAGCCTGACACCAGCCAGGTAAGCGAAGACGAGGAAGAAGAATAAACCGGATATAGCTGCGGCGGAATCTTAACTCACCAGACTCTTGATAAGCCTGAGCTCGTCTCTGGCCAGGCGGCTAATCAGGAAGTTGCGCTGAACAATTCTCTTACCCGCCTTGCCCAATCTCTCCCTTACGTCGGGGTTCTGCAGGAGATACACCAGCTTATCAGCACACTCTTCTACGGAATTAACCAGGTAATCGCTGAGTTCACCCGTCATCTGCAATGGAATGCCCCCGGCGTTACCCGCCACTACCGGTGTTTCCTTCCACAGCGCCTCGGCCACCACCAGCCCGAAGCCTTCTCTGATAGACTTCTGCACCACTACGTCACTGGCGCGCTGAAAGGCATTAACCTCCATATTGCCCACCCCTGTCAGGTTGGAGAAGAGATAAAAATCGTCATCTTTAATGGCTTCCGAGCTAAGCGCGGCATGCATATCCCATGCCTCCGGGTCGTCCGGGGCAAAGCTGCCTATAAGCGCCAGCTGGACACCGGGTATTTCCTCCTTGGCTAACTTGTAGGCGGCGATGGTGCCAAAGGGGTCTTTCCAGCGATCAAAGCGGGATACCTGGGTTATCAGCGGGCGCTGGGGGTCAAAGCCCATATTGGCTATCAGTTCCCGGCAGACATTCCTCTCAATGAACATGTTTTTGGAGCTTAAAGGGCAGATAGCCGGTGTCATAGTGGCAATTTTAGGCATGTTAAGGTCTTTCGGCACAAACTCCCGGGTGGTAAAAACGGCGGCATCATGCTCTTCAACATAGGGGCGCAGGAAATTCCATACGGCCTCGCTGGGGTTGGAACTATCCACATGACAGCGCCATATCCATTTCGCCTTGTTCTCCGGCAGATAGTGACGCAAAGCCGCCGGTTGCGGGTCATTTACGATGAAAACATCATAATTGAGGTCTAACTCCTGAGCATTCTCCTGATTATTAGCCCGGTAAGTCCCCTTCATCCTTTCACTTTCGATTTCAGAGAAGACAGCGCCCTGCAGAGCATTATGAAATCCTTTGGTAATAGTGAAAAAGGTGTGGTCGCCCCGAATAACCTGCCAGTCAGCCTGAATACCAACGGCACGCATTAAAGGGATTTGGCAAGCCAGCAGTTCCGCCACCCCACCACCAAAGGGCGTAGAATTGACATGACACACCCTGAGACCCTTCAGCTCCTCCCCCAGGCTCACCAGCTCATCGATAACCTTCTTGACCGCCACCATGCGGTATTTACTGATGTCCCCCGAGCCCAGAGAGATTTTATGGAGCATCGGAGCAACCCTCTGGTGTCGATGACAGCTGCCATGACTTGCCTTCGGTCTTTATGGACGGGGCGATTACCATTTCCGCCTGGTGCATTTCGGCAATGGAGGATGCGCCGCAGACGCCCATGGCTGTACGCAAAGCCCCAACCAGGTTATGGCTACCATCAGTGACCGAGGAAGGGCCCAGGAGGATTTGTTCCAGTGTGCCGGAAGTACCGACTTTTATCCGGGTGCCCCGGGGCAAAGCCGGATGCGGATGGGACATGCCCCAGTGATGGCCCAGTCCCGGTGCCTCCTTGGCTTGAGCAAAAATAGAGCCCACCATTACCGCATCCGCACCGGCAGCGAAAGCCTTACATATATCCCCACCTTTACGGAAACCGCCATCGGTAATTATCGGCACATACCGGCCGGATTCTTTTTGATACTGGTCTCTGGCAGCCGCACAATCAATAGTGGCTGTTATCTGCGGTACGCCAACACCCAGCACTTCCCTGGTGGTGCAGGCGGCACCCGGCCCCACACCCACCAGCACTCCGGATATCCCGGTCTGCATTATCTCCAGGCAAGCGCTGTAGCTGACACAGTTCCCGACTACAATTGGTATCGCCACCGACTGCTGGAGCTCAGAAAATATGAGCCCGCGATAGCTTTTGGAGACATGCCGGGCGGTAGTAACTGTGGATTGCACGAAAACTATATCAGCCTGAGCCTCGGCCGCAATGGAAGCAAAGCGCTTGGTATTAGCCGGCGCCACGGAAACGGCGCAGATGCCACCGGCACGCTTGATTTCCTGCACTCGTTCTCCGATTAAGTTTTCCTTAATCGGCTGGGAATATATTTTCTGCATCAGGGCCGTGACCTCGGACTGGGACGCCCGGGCGATCTCTGCCAGCACCTCCCCAGGATTATCATACCTGGTCTGTACCCCCTCCAGGTGAAGAACGGCCAAGCCGCCCAGCCGGCTCATTAAAACGGCAAGATTGACATCAGTTACGCCGTCCATAGCCGCGGCTATTATGGGGATGGAGAAAGTAAGGTTTTCCACCTTTAAATCAATGTCTATCTGGTCCGGATTGATGGTGATGTCACCGGGAACGATGGCTACTTCATCAAAACCGTAGGATTGCCGGAGCTGCTTGAACTGAGGTGACGCCATTTTTCTACCCCTCTTTTAGGGAAAAATATAGCAAATTATGCTGGTTAAAGTCAAGGAACTTGCTGCCCTTAAGAAGGCTTTATCCTGACGGGAATTCCGGCTACCAGCAGATAGACTTCCTCACTAGCCTCTGCCAGCCTCTGATTCGCCCGGCCCAATAAATCGCGGTATAGCCGGGCTACCCTGCTGGGCGGCACCAGACCGGTGCCCAGCTCATTGGTAACCATGATAAAGTGGGCATCGACCCTATTTATACACCCGATTAATCCCTCAATCTCAGCTGAGACCTCTCTCTCAACCGCAGAAGCAGCTATCTGTTCTCCCTGGTGGTCATACCGACTGAAAACGTTGTTGAGCAGCAGCGTGATGCAGTCCACAATTACCACTTTAGCTTCACCTATTTGACCGGGAATCTCATCACCTATATGCGTGGGAGCTTCGAGCGTGCTCCAGGTGGCCGGCCTGGTCCGCTGGTGCTGGTCAATGCGCTGCGCCATCTCCTCATCACCCGCTGTGGCCGTGGCCACAAAGAGCACCGGTTCACCCCGCTTAAGTGCCAGCTCCTGGGCAAACCCGCTCTTGCCGCTGCGCGCCCCGCCAATAATTAAAACGCTCGGCAACCCGCACTCCCGATACTCGTCAAAATGCGGCTATGCTGGTCTGAAATACGCAATTGCGCAATTGCGAAGTTACTCAAAATATATCCTCTCCTATTTCAAATGACAGAGTTCATTTAGCTGGTTTATTATGGCTCCCTGCGGGTATGTCTCCAGAATACTGATGGACGCCAGGTCCAGGCGTAGCTGCCGCCAGTGCTCCACCTCCAAACCCAGCAGGTGGCACATCAGCACCCTTAATGTACCGCTGTGCGCCACAATCAGTATAGTCTCCTCCGGTATATGCTTCTGTAGTCGTGCCACAAACTGGCCTACCCGACGGTCGAAATCCGCGATGCTTTCACCATCCGGATACTTAAGCTCCGGGCTCCTCTCCACCCATAATTTCACTACCTCAGGATAGAGTCCGTTGATTTCGCCAAAGGTTAGCCCCTCCAGTTTACCAAAGTTGACCTCTCGCAGCTCCGGACAGGTGACAACCGCCAAGCCACGCCCCGATATTATTACCTCAGCCGTCACCCGAGCCCTAATTAGCGGGCTGGAATACACGGCATCAACCTTCTCTTCTGCCAGACAGTCACGCAGCCGCTCCGCCTGCCGGATACCAGTCTCACTCAGCTCGACGTCGGTATGCCCCCAGTACCGCTCAGAGCTGTTTAACGCCGTCTCTCCGTGCCTCACCAGAAGCAATCTGGACAAAGTTGCCCCTCCCTTAAGACAGTCCGAGCCGGTCGAGAACCAGAATTATAATAAGAACGGAAACCTCAACCACCTCGTTTATAGCCCCATAGGTATCACCGGTGAGCCCGGCAAACTTGCTTTTCAGGTAAGCCGCCATGGTCATCGCTACCATCCAGCTACCCAGGAGCAACAGCAGGGCAGACAGCGGAAACGTCAGCCCGGGTATGGGAAATAAGAACACCACCACGACGAAGGTCACTACCGTGGCGACGGTAAACCTGCGCCACCGGGTGGCCTGCTTGAAGGCTTTCCCCAAACCGTCCGGACGGGCATAGGGGTAGGCAAAAATAGCATAGGACATCGCCCAGCGACTTACCACCGGCATCACCACCAGGGCTTTTCCCAGCACGGCATCCGGGATATTGTTAAGGGCAATGTACTTGACCAGGAGCAGACAGCAGACCGCGATTACGCCAAAACTACCCGCCCGGCTATCACGCATCGCCCGCCACCGCTCTTCAACGGACCTGTGCCCGGCTACCCCGTCGAAGGT
>JAHJRU010000012.1 GCA_018830745.1 Chloroflexota bacterium | reverse complement strand
TTATGGTCTGACGGCTGCGAACCAGGCGGTTGACCTGAAATCGGTGATGTCCCACGTGAGGGATGTGGAGGCTCAAATATACCAGCAGGAGTCTCCCGACAGCTTACGTGCTAAAGGCATAGATATTTTCCCGGGCGAAGCTCGCTTCATTAGCCCTCAGGAACTGGCCGTTGATGACGCCATGGTGCGCGGGCGCAGGTTTCTTCTGGCTACCGGTGCCCACCCGTTTGTTCCTCCCATTGAGGGATTGGATGGCGTAAACTACCTGACCTATGATAGTGTCTGGGACCTGGACGTTCTGCCCCAACGATTGCTGGTGGTTGGGGCCGGGCCGATTGGCTGTGAGCTTGCTCAGGCATTTTGTCGCCTCGGGGCGGATGTTACTATCATAGAGGCCGGTGAGCGGATAAGCGATGAGCCGGAGGTGGCACAGGTGATTGGTGGGGTACTTATGGCAGAAGGAATAAGCTTGTGCCCCGACGTTATGGTTGAACGAGCGTGGCAGGATACCGGCGGCATTCACCTGATGGCGGGCGGTGAGGAATTGAGTGGTGATGCCCTGCTGATAGCCGTGGGACGGCGGCCCAACGTGGATGGTCTTGACCTGGAGCGAGCTGGTGTGGCTTACAGCGCAGCTGGTATTCAGGTGAACGCTCACCTGCGCACCAGCCAGCGGCACATCTATGCTGCCGGGGACTGCACTGGCGGCTACCAGTTTACCCATTATGCCGCCTGGCAGGCAGCTATAGCTGTCCGCAATGCTTTGCTGCCCGGGTCGGCGAGGGGCGTCGCCGAGCGGGTTCCCTGGAATACCTTCACCGACCCCGAAGTTGCCCATGTCGGGCTGACCGAGGCACAGGCAAGGCAGCAATACGGTGATAAGGTGCTGACCTTTCAGCAGCCGATGGAGAAGTCAGACCGGGCATGGACCGAAGGTAACACGGCGGGCTTTATAAAGCTGGTCTATAAGAGAAGTGGCAAGTTGCTGGGCGTGACCATCGTGGCGGCGCAGGCGGGTGAGATGATTCACGAGTGGATAATAGCCCTGGAGCGTGGTCTGAAGGTGGGTGACCTGGCGGGCATCATCCATGTTTACCCCACCTATTCAATCGCCAGTATGCAGGCTTCCGCTGATATACGTGTCTCGCAGTTGTTGAGTGGTATTTCAGGCAAGATTATCCGCTGGCTCGTTCGGCGGGGGCGATAGAACCCGGAGCATATGTTTGGCTTAAATCCTAGTCAGTACTGCTTCGCCTTCTCGATTTTACACAGGGCAGTTCTCAGCGGCCAGCCACCAGTCATAGCATTGCAGACGTCCGGGTCGTCGTCGGTGAGGACGTTGGCGTTTGACTCCCATACGCCGTGCAGCCACGGCTCCTCCCCGGGAAGCTCCGGGAACCACCAGCCGTGCTCGGCATGAACCACCTGGGGACTAATCCCGTCAAAATACTGGCATTTCATCCTGATTCTGCCTCTGGGAGACTCAATCCATATCCAGTCACCGTTGGCAATATCATGCTTTTTGGCTGTCTTCGGGTGAACCTGAGCCAGTGGATGCGGATGCCTCTTACGTATGGATTCAATCTGGCGGTGCTCCGAGTGGAACATGGGCAGGAACTTGCCGCCGGTGATGAGCATCAGCGGGTATTCCTCCGCCAGTTCTGGGGTGGAAATCGGGTTTTCCCGCGATTCCTCATAGCGTGGCAGCGGGTCATAGCCCAGTTTCTCAAAAGTAGTCGAGTATAGCTCCACCTTGCCGGTAGGTGTGCCGAAGCCGGTTTTCTCATACTTGCGGTACACGCGTGGTGGCGAATAATGACCGCCGGAGTCCATGAACTCCTTGAACGTCATCTTCATCGGCTGGAGCATATAGTCGAAGGTTTCCTCATCATTTTTCCAGGGCCAGTCCTGTCCCAGGCGGGTGCCGAGCCCGCGGAAGTAGTCATATTCGGTCCGGCGTTCGTACTCGCCGGGCATGGTGGAGGGCAGCGCCTTTTCGCCGCCGCGAATGGAGTCATCGGTGCCATGCTGGATGAACAGGCAGGGCCGCTCTATCCATGATGCCGCCGGCAGGACATAGTCGGCGAGGTCGGCGCTGGGAGTCATCCAGAAGTCCATAACCACGTAGAGGTCCAGGCTCTTCAGCGCTTTATATACCCCCTTGGTGTTGGCATGGTTGAGCATGGGGTTGCTGGCGTTGGTCAGCATGGCTTTCACGGGGTATGGTTTGCCGGTAGACATGGCGCGTAAAACGGTGGGCGTGTGGGCGAAGGCGGAGACGCGCATGCCCGCCCAGGGCTGTCCCCAGACCCTGATTACGTCGGGTTCTATCGCCTGGCGTCCGGGCCAGCTTAAAAGTTTAAAACGGTCGGCACCCAGTTGCTTCGCCTTCTGCTCCGCTGTGAGGGCTTCTTCACAGCCCAGCTGCACGTCGGCGATGCACTTGGGCGGTCCGGGGATATACTCACCACCCTCAACATCGATATTACCCAGTATGGCGCTCAGGATGAACTTCGCCTGAATACCCTGGATGCTGTTGGTCTGATGTTCTAATCCCATGCCGTTGACGATGGGCCCCGGTCGGTATTGCGCCAGTGTCCGGGCGGTTTCCCGGATACGCTCGGCGGGTATCCAGGTGATATCAGCCACTTTTTCGGGCGGATATTCCCGTGCCCGTTCGGTCAGTTTATCGAAGCCGTGGCACCAGTTTTCCACGAAGTCCTTATCGTAAAGTTTCTCCTCGATAATTACGTTTATCATGGACATAAGCAGGGCAGTATCCGTACCGGGGCGCACCTGCAACCAGATGTCGGCAATCTCGGCGGTCTTTGTCCTGCGGGGGTCGATTACAATAATCTTTACTCCCAGCTCCTTGGCATCCAGAATGGACTTCCACATTCTCAGCGTGGTCTGGGACGGATTTACCCCAATCAGCATGGCTGATTTGGTTATAGTTCCGTCCCCTCCCTTTTCAATGGTCAGGCCCATGCGGTGGCGGAGGGGCCAGCCGAACATGGTAACGCCCGTCCCGATGCAGGGAGCAAAGCAAATGGTGTTTATCCCGACGTGATTCGGGGAGCCGATAAGGTTATGGAAGCGGTCTATCCACTGGTGCCTGGTGCGGCCCGTGCCGTCGCTGGAAGATATGGCTTCTGCACCATAGTTACTCTTTATCTCGCCCAGTTGGTCGGCGATTTCATCGAGTGCCTGGTCCCAGGATATCCTCTGCCACTTTCCCTCTCCCTTATCACCAACCCTTTTTAGGGGGAAGTTAATGCGGTCAGGATGGTAGGTAAACTCTTTAGTGCCCCTAAGTCTGATGCAGGCTTTGGTGGGCGGCGATATGTTATCCACCAGAGGAAAGGAACGGTCCTCCTCTATATCAATAAGCCGGCCATTCTCGCTGTGCACTACCACTCGGCACCGGGCATGGCACGTCTCGCATACGGCTCGTTTTGATTCCTGCATTCTAACGCTCCTTTCAACCAATTGCTTCAACCGGGCATAAATATAAGTGGAGGGTATCATTGCGGTTAAATCTTGTCAAGGCAGCAGTCCTGGTGGGGTATCAAGCTCTGCCCCGTAGCTTCTGCTTGTAGGCGGCGTAGAGCCGGTATGCTGCCTCGTAGTCCCTGGCTATCTCAGTTGATGGCCTGGATTTAAAATGCTTGGAATAAGGGTCATAAGCCGTGGTAGAGACGTTTCTGGCATACCAATCATGAACTTCCTGGTGGCAGTGTTGGCAA
Source organism: Chloroflexota bacterium (assembly GCA_018830745.1). Classification (GTDB taxonomy): domain Bacteria; phylum Chloroflexota; class Dehalococcoidia; order Dehalococcoidales; family JAHJRU01; genus JAHJRU01. Next base: position 1,735 of record JAHJRU010000012.1, on the reverse strand, counting down.
AGGTCAGCCGTAGCTGAGGCCCGTACGCCCGGCTGGCTGGTTATCTCCTCAGGCACGATGTGATGCACTTCCAGCGTATCAAGCTGAGTTATCTTGCCGCACAGTTCACATGCCCCCTCACCCATAGCCAACCTCACCTTATTAATTGATTATCTGTCTCAGCCCGTGCCGTCGAAAAGCTGCTCTGCAGTATGCGATAATAGTAGCCCCGAGAACTAACATTGTCAATAGTGCTATGATAGTAGTTAAGGCAATAACGTATCCAGGTTTTCTTGACATTTAACCATCTCACGGGTAAACTCCGATGGTTAGGAATGTGGATTGAGAAAGCGTGATAGTAGGGGACATTGTAACCAGTAACGCCCGCCTGTATCCCGATAAGGCTGGGATAGTAGATAAGGATATCAGATTTACCTGGAAACAGGTAGACCAGAGAACCAACAGCCTGGCTAATGCCCTGGTAAGCCTTGGTCTGCAAAAGGGAGACCGGGTTGCCATTATATCCGAGAATAACCATTACTATGCCGAGTTCCTTCTTTCCGTGGCTAAGAGTGGGTTTATTGGCACCGGTATTAGCTACCGCTTCACTCCCCAGCAGTTAGCCGCGGTAATAAATGACTGCCGCCCCAGGGCGATACTTTGCCAGGGCAAGTTCTCTTCAGCCATCAACGAGATAAAGTCCAAGGTGGAGGATGTTGACTATCTCATAGGTATGGGAGAGGGGCATGGCTTTCCGCTGGATTACGACACTTTGCTGGCGGAAGCCCCCGAAGGGGAGTATAAGGCTGATGTCGATGAAGACGATATTTACCTTATTATATATACTACCGGCACCACCGGCGCTCCTAAGGGTGTGATTACCACCCATCACTTCTGGTCCTCGATACTGATGACCCGCCTCTTAGCCTATCGTCTTTCGGTGGAAGATGTTTATCTGGTTCATGGCCCGCTGTATCTCGCCGGTGGTCTGCAGCATTTCTTCACCGCCTGTCTTGCCAGTGCTACTGTGGTGATTGAGTCTTTCAGTGCCGGTAAATTTACCGGGCTGATAGAGAGAGAAAAGGTGACGGTGAGCCATTTATTGCCGGTGCATTATAAGTTACTCCGTGACCACCTGGAAACAACTGGAAGCAGCAAGGGCCTTGAAACCCTGCAGAAGCTGGCTTTTGGCGCCGGGCAGCCCGTTATGGGGGAGCAGGTAAAAGAGATTCTGGGATTCTTTGGTATTGCCTGGTCCAACAAGCTGTACGGTATGACCGAGGGCATAGTGAGCTTCATGATGCCGGAAGATATAGCTGCCGGGCTGTCTCCAAAAGCCAACCAGAGCCAGCGCCGCCGACTCGACTCGGTGGGTAAACCGGTCTTTGGCGCCAGGATCAGGATAGTGGATGAGAAAGATGAAGATGTGCCTCCTGGAGAAGCCGGTGAGATACTGGTGAAAAGCGACTACTGGATGGCGGGCTACTGGAACAAGCCGGACCTCACCCGCCAGGTTATGCGGGGTGGCTGGTATCACACTTCAGATATGGGTATGTTTGACGATGATGGCTACCTTTATTTAGTAGGCAGGAAAGACGCTTTGATAAAAAGCGGGGGCTTATTTGTCGCTCCACGGGAAGTTGAGGATGTCATCCTTCAGCATCCGGTCGTAGCTGAGGTGGCGGTAATTGGAGTTCTTGACAAAGCCTGGGGACAGATAGTCAAGGCGGTTGTCTGTCTGAAGGAAGGAAAGCAG
>JAHJRU010000089.1 GCA_018830745.1 Chloroflexota bacterium | reverse complement strand
TTTGACAATTATATCTTACACAAAGGTAAAGCCAAAATCACGGTGCAGAGAGGAATCCCCCAAGAAAAGGAGTTCGTCTCAAATTCATCATCCTAAGTGCCATAATCTATGGGGTACGTCTTGATAAACTCCAGGCACGCTACGGAGAGAGAAGAAGCTAGTCCATTAACCTCATCTCAAGGCATTCACTCATGCTCGAATTAGGTGAGCTGGCTCCTGGGAGCATGCCAAGGCCGCGGAGGCCACAAGTTGAAAACCCCTAAAATTATCACTATAGTTGGTATAGAAAACGGGGCAGGTCAGTATTATTCCAGTCAAATATGTTTCTTAGTTGGGAATTGTTACCATGAAACCGCTGCATGTTACCGATGATATTCGGGACAGGTATACTGAGCTCGGATGTTGGGGAAAACCGACTGCAGTTGACCTCTGGGACCGCAATGCGGTGCTTTATCCCGACCGGGAAGCCGTGGTGGATTCCACCAGGAGAATGACCTGGGCTCAGGCTAAGACATGGTATGAACGTGTTGCCATCGGGTTGCTGGAGCTGGGGATAAAAAGGGATGAGGTGGTCGCCAGCCAGCTTCCTAATCTTGTCGAGACCCTGCTTCTCATGCGTGCCCTGGAAAAAGCCGGTATCCTTGGTCTCCCAATGTTGACCACCCTGCGCCACAGCGAGTTAGAGTATCTCTTAAAGGCAGTTGACGCCAGAGGGATAGTAATCCTGCCAGAGTATCGTAATTTCGATTATCACCAGATGGTTCAGGAGATCGGCCCCAATTTGCCCGGTCTAAAGCATGTCTTTGTTGCGGGTGATAAGGCGCCGCCGGGCACCATCTCCTTGAATGATATGGGTGAAAAGCCGCTGGAGAAAAAATATCCGCCAGGCTATCTCGACGGGACCGGCATTGGACCTTATGATATCAGAACTCTGCGGACAACCTCAGGGACTACCGGGGTGCCCAAGATTATCGAGTATCTCAACGGTGAATGGCTGGTTGGTAAGACGGATGCGGACAGGTGGAGGATGACGGTAGATGATGTTGCCCTTGCCCTGGCTCCCGTCATCGGAGGGCCCGGCGGAGGTCCGGCTCACTGGGCGGCTCCCCACGTGGCGGCCAAGGCGGTAATGATGGAAAGGTTCGAGGCCGAAGAGGCGCTGCAGCTCATCGCAAAAGAGCGGGTTACCATTGTCGGTGGTGTTCCCGCTCAGATGGCACAGATGGTCGGCCATCCGAAACTAAACCAATACGATATCAGTTCGTTGCGTATCTTCTTCATCGCCGGGGCTCCGTGTACTTATAATCTGGCCAAACAATGTGAGGAAAAAATGAGGTGCCAGGTGATTGGTGCTTTTGGCTCACTTGATAGTGGCCGTCTCACCTCTGCATCCGTGGATGACCCTCTTGAGGTCAGGCTTCTTTCGGTGGGCAAGATTTACCCAGGCGACGAAGTCAGGATGGTGGATGATGACGGCGGTGAAGTGCCGGCAGGGGAAGTGGGTGAAATAATCTGGCGTGGGCCCACAGTTCTCGGCAGCTATTACCGGGACCTGGAAAGGACCCTCAGGGTCAGGGGTGGGGAACCAGACGGATTTTTCCACACCGGAGACCTTGGCAAGTTCGATGATGAGGGGAATATATATATCGTGGGACGTAAGAAGGATATTATTATACGGGGAGGGCAGAACGTATCTCCTATGGAGATTGAGAACCTGCTCTTCACGCACCCCAAGATGCTGAACGTGGCGGTGGTCCCTATGCCTGACCCGGTGATGGGGGAAAAGGTCTGCGCCTATGTAATTCCGAAAGAAGGGGCTTATTTTGATTTTGACGAGATGGTCGGTTTCTTAAGAGAGAAGAGGATTGCTATTTACAAGTTGCCGGAAAGGCTGGAAATCGTGGATAAATTCCCTATGGCTGGAGACGGGCAGAAGATAAATAAGCATGAACTGGCTGAAGACATGGCTCGTAAGCTCAAGGCCGAAGGTAAAGTGTAGCCTTTAGGCGGAAAAACTCAGCTCGGTTCGCTTTATGATGTCGTCCTGGACGTCTTTATCCAGAGTAACAAAATAGGCGCTAAAACCAGCCACTCTCACGATTAGCTCTTGGTGTTCTTCCGGATGTAGTTGGGCTTCCTGAAGGGTTTCCGCACTGACGCAGTTAAATTGCACATGGTAGCCGCCCAGATCAAAGTAGGTCTTGATGAGAGATAGCAGGTTCCGGGCTCCCTGCCTGCCTTTCAGGGCCGTGGGGTGGAATTTCATATTGAGATGGCTTGAGCCATACTTTACCGTATCGATTACCCTGGCGGCAGACTTAGCCAGGGCGGTGGGGCCATTCCTGTCGGTGCCCCCCTGGGCGGAGACACTGGCATCTACCAGGGTTTCCCTGGCTTTCCTGCCACTGGGCAGGGCACCGGTTAATTCGCCAAAAGCGGCATGAGCGGCCACAGAATAAGCCGATGGCATAACCGGCCTTCCCAGGTAGTCGGTTTTTGATTGCAGGTTATCGCACCTCTCGTATATGTCCTGAGCTATTGAATCGGCATAATCTTCATCGTTGCCATACTTCGGCGCCATAATGCACATTCGTTCAATGTCCTCATATCCCTCGAAGTCGGCCAGGAGAGCCTGTCTTAACTGCCCCATGGTGAGCTTCCTGTCTTCAAATACAAGCTTCTTGATGGCGGCTAAGGAATTGGCGATGTCAATTACACCGACCAGACATACACCGTCGCCGAAACTGTACCGCGCACCTCCATCGGAGATGTCCTTGCCCTCCTTGATACAATCATTGACCAGTGGCGAGGCAAAGGGCGTAGGGAAGTTGCGCTGCAGGCTCCAGGCTGTGCGGGATATATTATGTGTCAGGGGAACAAAATATTCCATCTGCTTGACAAAAGCCTGATAAAACTCCTCATAGGTCTGGAAGCCTTCCGCACTACCTGTCTGGAGGCCAAGCTGTATGCCGGTTAGCGGGTCTTTGCCATTCTCCAGAACAAATTCAAATATCTTGGCTACATTTAGCCTTGTTTCCCAGTAGCCATCCATATAACCGGCAATGGTGCTTTGCACGCAACCGGCAATGGTGAATGTCCGAGCTTCCTCCAGCGACATCTTATGATGAAGAAGGTGGCGCTCGATGGATGTCCGGCTGTTGTGAAAGGCTGGTTGCCCTATACCGGTTCTTATCAAATCGACGCAGCCTAACAAAAATTCTTCAGAAAGTTTGTCATGAGAAACAAGGTTGACCAGAGGCTCGGGAAGCCTGATGCGTCGTTGGGCTTCCAGCACCAACCAGTCTAGTTCATTGGTGGCATCTTCCCCTTTCGAGGTTAATCCTCCCAGGCTTAATTGCAGTCCCAGTCGACCCTGGTTGAGCCGATAAGCATGCGGTGACAGAACGTAGGCCAGTTGGTTGAATTTGAGAAACAGGAGCTGGAGCAACTCGATGGCTGCCTCCCTGGTAATTCTACCTTCTGCCTTGTCCTTCTGGTAGAAGGGATACAGCGCTCTGGTGAGAGTTGATGGGGGCGAGTTAAGCGCGCTGGGCCTTTCCAGCCATACGCCGAGCATGGTAAACCAGAATGACTGGAGTGCCTCGCGAAAGTTCCGTGCTGGATTTGCCGGGACCCATTCACAAATATCGGCGATTTCTCCCAGCTCGCGTTTCCTTTCGGCGTTTGCCTCGCCCTCAGCCATTTCTCGAGCCAGAGAGGCGTACCTGTTGGCCAGTAATACCATTCCGTTAAGGGACATCTTGGCTGCCTGGTAGAAGTAGAACTTGTCGAGAGCACCCGGTTCCCCGGTATTCAGCTC
>JAHJRU010000088.1 GCA_018830745.1 Chloroflexota bacterium | reverse complement strand
TATTGAGGGTTTACGAAGGGCAGTTACAGTCATTAGATAGGGTAGCAACTATTGAGATTAGGCAGGAACGTTCAGTAAAAAAACAGATACCTGATAAATTGCTAGATATAGATAATTACTTAGCCAACGTGGTAGAAAACCAAGATTTAGATGCAACAACAGTTATATCAACGGCTAATAAATTATTCAGATGGTATGACTGGTTTAAAGTAATATTTTTAGTATTAACTTATTCTTCTAAAGTTCTTAAGCGTGTCTTTAAAAACACTCATATTAACTACGTTATCCAATTCACAACAAGATTTAACCTTGTGTTGCGTGAATATGGATTGGGCACACTGAGGTGGACCCCATCGTTAGGACAGGATAGGGGCTATATTAAGATTGGGTCCCGCTGTCCTCAGGGTATCCGGTGTTAAGGATTCTACCATACCTCCATCGGTAGCTTCTACCAGGATTGAGTTAAATACCTCGGCCGGTGTCCGGTAACCAAGTGCCTGGTGGGGACGCTCGGTGTTATAGAAGCGAAAATAATCTCCGATCCCGGTCCTGGCATCTCTTCCATCCTGATACGCTTTAAGATACACTTCCTCGTACTTGACCGTCCGCCACAGCCGCTCTATGAACAGGTTGTCGCTATACCGCCCTTTCCCATCCATGCTTATTCTGATTCCGTGTTGTTCCAGGAGCCCGCTGAAGGCCTCCCCGGTGAACTGGGCGCCCTGATCTGTGTTGAAGATGTCCGGTCGACCCTTCCGAAGCGCCTCTTCCAGAGCCTCGACACAGAAGCCGGCGTCCAGTGTGTTTGACAGGCGCCAGGAGAGCACATACCGGCTGTACCAGTCTATGATGACCACCAGGTACAAGAACCCCCGTGCCATGGGGATATAGGTGATATCCGTTGCCCATACCTGATTTGGCCGTGTTATCTTCATACCATTCAACAGGTATGGGTAGATTTTATGGCCCGGTGCTGGCTGGCTGGTCCTCGGGCGCCGGTAGATGGCCTTGAGCCCCATCATGCACATCAGACGCCTTACACGTTTCCGGTTGATCCCGTACCCCTGCTTCTTTAGCCACGCGGCTATCCGGCGTGCCCCGTAGAACGGAGTGGCCAAGTATTGACGGTCGATCAGCTTCATAAGAGTCAGTTCCTCCTCAGAGACTCCTGCAGGCTGGTAGTACAGCCCGGAGCGGCTGATGTCCAGCAACCTGCACTGACGTACCACCGAGAGCGACGGATGCCGGCGGTCGACCACGGCACGCCGCCGCTCCACGCTCAGCGACCGAACCTGCTCTCCAAGAAATCCCGCTCCACCTTGAGCTGGCCAATCTGCTGGTACAGCTGGGCGATGAGGCCCTCATCGCCTTTCTTCTTCTGGTCATGGTTATCGCCAAAGATGCCGGCGGCACCTTCAGCCAGGGCCTTCTTCCAGGCACGGATCTGGCTCGGGTGAACTTCAAACCGGTGGGCCAGTTCAGCTGTGGTCTCCTCGCTTTTCAGCGCTTCCAGGGCTACCCTGGCCTTGAACGATGGGCTGTGCTTCCTTCGGTTCTGTTTCATGTCCTGCTCCTCCTATTCTGTCTCTGTTATTTTAGGAGCAGAACCCGCTCTTAACAACCTGTCCAAATTTCGGGGACCACCTCAATCAAAACTGGCCCCTGCTATATGCTCAAATATGAGTTGCCTAACAAGTTTAGCCCCCTCCTTGTTACCCAGTTTCTGCAGAAGCTCAAGCACCTCATCAAAGTAATGCCGTTTTTCTAGCCTGCCACATAAATGGAAAACTTTCATACCTCGATTATCCCATTGCTCAGGGAGGGATTTGAATTCAGGGAAAATTGATGCAACTAATTCGAGATACGTGCGAAAGTTTGCGAAATTTTCATTCTCCTCGCGAAGGTCTGGCCCCTTATTGTCATATGGAACGAGCATCCCAGAATCAAAATGGTAGTCCCAGACTAGGTTCCTTCCCAACGGGGTGCTGGCAGATTCATGGGATGCTCCAGCACCTAGGACCCAGACATGTCTCCCGGAATTTCCCATCTTGTCCCTCTACTCCACCGGCCACCCGGGAATCAGTCCGTCTATCTTTGCCATCCGCTGGATGGTCTCCTTCAGCGCCACGATTACCTTCTGATAGTGGGTTAGCTCATCATACGTTAGCGTCCTGCCCTTGCGGTCTTTAAGCCATTTTTGGCAGACCTGGTAGCCACCGATGTGAAAATTCCAGACCTCCGGTGCCACGCCCTCAAAGTACTGCGTCTTGTTGATATAGACACGCTGGTTATTGTCATCGTAGGTTACCTTGTCTAAGGCGTTGGAGCCGGTGACGGGATACCCGGTAATGAGATTATTTAGCACAGGCGACTCCATGAGGTGCAATGATACCAATTCGGCACCCTTGGCCGCCAGTGCCTTGAAAAGCTCTCTGTCCGAGGTCAGCGGCAGGCGCGGGAAATCCATCTTAAGGAATTCGGCGTAGCGGGTGCGGTAGGTGGGTGAGTGGAAGACAGCATAGGCATAGTTGAAAACGTCTTCCGGGCCAAAAGTCTGCTCAAGGTCTCCTTTACCATCTGAGATGAACTTCAGCCCCAGTTTCTCCGAGACAGCCTTGACGAACTCCGGGTTTAGATTGGGACGGCGGTTACCGCCCTCAAACTGCATTTCGCCTTCGGCGGGGTAGAGGTAGAGGGGGAAAAGATAATCAACGGTTTTTAAAGAAACCGTAACATGATCGATTATATCCACACCACAAAACACATGTTGCCAATCACCGACTGTCTCAACCCGCCGCGGGCATATTATTGATTTGTTTTCGTGAATTAAGTGTCTCATTATGTCCGTGCGCGGCCAATCTACCATATGTTCCATATAATATAGCTTTCGTACGTCAAAGGGACGGTACAAACAGGGCTTGATATATTTGGATAAGTCCGGTTCGCTTTGTAGTTTTTTTCTCGCCTCTGGCAATTTCCAGCCACGTGTATCGCCAGGCGGGTATTTCCCCTCTGCCTTATTTCCAAAATACTTGTAACGCAAATCATCATCATTTATCGATGGATCGGCAAATTCAGCCATTCTTTTGTAAAGTTCCTGACTGGTAAAATCAATGACAATGCCATCCCGGGCCGTAACAATACCGTTGGTATTAATTGGGAATATTTCTGTCACCTTCCATCCTTTCTCATATTCAGGCTTGAGTACTTCGTCCCTGGGTATGAAAAAGTAGAATGGGCTGTTCGGAGTTAATTCTTTCCACGGGGTATCATTAACATCTGTCTCGAAAAGAGCTTGGTACTTCCCTTCTCGAAGTCCCCAGAGGTCAGCATAATGCACTTTGGATGGCGCCGAATTGCCCGGATCTTTTATCAGCAGGCAGATGGCCACTCCCTGTTGGATATCAAAGACGTTTTCGTCCTTGCCACCGTCCGGGGCAACCTCTTTTTTCTTGGAGTTGCCGTGGAGATTTAAGATATAAATATCGGTGAAGGTGTTAATCAGGGACTGACGCATGCCGCGGAAGGTTGGGTTATCGATGTAGCCGTGGTTTGTGATAAAGGCAAGTATGCCTCCTCCCGTGCGCTCTATTCGCCATTGACCAAACCGGATAAACTTAACGTAGTCGTCCTGTAACCAGTGTTTGCGTTCGTTAAGTGGCTGGCCATCAACCACTTTGTAGTCCTCGATAAGTTTACCAATCCATGTAAGCTCTTGCTTCGGCTTACCGGTCTTCGGGTCTGGAAGTATGCGAACACTTCTATTAGCTGACAACCCGGAATACGGCGGATTGCCCAGCACTACCATAATCGGCTTTTCCTTTTTAATCTCCGCCGCAGCATTAGCTTCGTCAACAATGTACTCGTTGAAACCGGCAAGTTGCTCGGACTTTTTGAATGCTTCCTCAAGGGTATTGGTCATATAGATTCCAAGACGCTGGTCACTCAGGAACTCGTAGCCTGTCTCCTGTAATAAAAGCCCCAGCTTGAGGTGTGCCACGGCGTAGGGCGCCATTAGCAACTCAAAGCCGAAGATGCGGGGCAGGAGCTTCTCCGCCACGTAGTTATTCCACATGCCCTGCTGTCCCTTGCCGGTGTTCGCCTGGTGAATCTCGTTTATCACCATATAGAGGAAGGTGGCCGTGCCCACCGCCGGGTCGAGGATAAGCGTTTTATCATCCGCCAGCCCCTGCGGTTTGTTGAAGCGAGTTTTCAGCAGGTGGTCAACGGAGCGCACGATGTAGGAGACCACCGACTCCGGCGTGTAGTAGACGCCGCGCATCTCCCGGATTTTCTCGTCGTACTCCTTCAGGAAGGTCTCATAGAAGTGCACCACCGGGTCTTCCTTGCCGCTGTGCTTACCGAAGTCCTTCAGAACCGCTTCCATATCTGCCTGCGCTAATACCTGCGCAAGGTCATCCACCAACCAGGCGATACGGTCGTCGAGGTCGTAGCCGGCGATGTACTGGAACAGCTTTCTCAGGAAGGGATTAGTCCGCGGCAGATTTTGCGCGGCATCGAGGCGGGTAAAAGACAAACCGGTCTTGGAGGTGCAGCGAGCGGCAAACAGACCGTAGGCGATGGTCTGGGCATACATATCGGCAAAATATTCAGCCGACAGGTCGGGGATGAGATTATCGCGGAAAGCAGCCAACTGGGTGTGCAGACTGCCGCCTTCCGGCTCGTTCTGAAAGGCGTTAATGATGAGATTCCGGATGAGGTGCGCCTGCCGGGCCATGCGCCGGGCAAGCTCCTTGGGAGTGCCCACGCCTTCGGCTCTATGTGAGAGGAAATTACTGAAAAGTTCTGCTACACCCTGAAAGCCGTCTTTATCTCGCCTGATTTTACCGTCTTTGGTGGGACTTCCTAGACGGGCTTTAAGGCGGCACTCGCCATTAACGTACCAGCGGAACTCAAGGTAGTCGGTAAGAATCAGGTTAGTGAGTGAATCAAGGTAGCGGTTTAGCTGCTCCGACTTCTCCATTTCATCCAGGCTCTTGCCGATGTCCTTGGCCTCGATATAGCCGACGGTGACCGAGCCTTTTCTGAGGATGAAGTCAGGAGCGCCGCACTCGATATGTTTTGGCTCGTTGGTGGCAACGACACCTGCGGAAAAGTCTTCTGTAAATGCCTTAAGCGCCGGGCGGTGGGTGTGTTCAGTAGCATCGCCAGCCGCCAGTGCCTTTTCAATATCGTGTATGTAGCTTTGAAAGGGTTTTATTTCATCGCTCATCACTCATACCTATTGCCGGTAGGTTGTCTCGCTCCTGCGCGCTACTTGCAGAATAAGGACTAAATTATCGTTGTCATAGACCTCATAAACCACCCTATAGTTCCCCATCCTGATGCGGTAAGCTCTCTCCGCACCCTTTATCTTCCTCACCCCTTGAGGACGAGGTTCCTCAGCCAGACCGCTAACAGCGACTCTTAAACGCTCAAAGTCTTGCCTTCTAATTCGGCCTTTGAGCTTTTCCAGGTCGCGGTCGGCTGCCGGTGAAATCTCTATTCTATACACGCTTTGCCTCGGCAGCTCCTTCACGACGACTAATTGATTCCTCTAATTCACGTTCAGCTTCAGACCAGGGACGCCCACCCTTCTCTTTCCATTCGGTACGGGCTGAATCAATTACGGGTAACAATTCAGCATCTTCACGACTCTCCAGCCATTCACTAACAGCGTCAGCAATGATTTCGCTTGCTGGCATATGTCGCCTTGCTGCTTCAACCTTCAGATATGTGTAGAGATCTTCGTTATGAAACACGACAGTCATCTTTCTACTCATATTACACCTCCAAGACATAGATACATACAGACGTATAAGTATTGTAACAATGACCGGAGTGAATGTCAAGGCTAGAGGTGAACAATTTAGCGTAAAGTTCAATGCCTCCCAGATGGGGCAACTCTGCGTAATGCGTCCCATAAATTGGTCTAGTATGTATGGTTTCTGATTATCGTATTCTTCAAAATCAATCACCAATTGTGGTTTCCCCCACCACTGAAAAAACCATCTTACCAATAATGTTATGATTACACCGCCGATACCCGAAAACAGAGCAATCAACCAACTATTCAACTCTTTTCTTACCTCAGAAACTCTAAGAGACTTCTACATCGAAATTCTATTCCCCCGTAGTAGTGGGTGCCTCGTGGGAGGCCCTATCTAATCCCTATTTGTCTATCCCCGCTACAAAACTTTATGAGTTCAGCAAACTCCCCGATCCTGCTGCGATTATTGGTCTCAAGAAAACCATCATAGGTA
>JAHJRU010000087.1 GCA_018830745.1 Chloroflexota bacterium | reverse complement strand
CACCGCCCAGCCAACATGATGCTCCTGCGCGGCTTTGCGCAGCGCCCCCACTGGCCCAGCATGAGTGAAATCTACAAATTGAAGCCGGCCGCCATCTCCGGCTATCCCATGTACCGCGGGCTGGCAAAATTAGCCGGCATGGACATTCTGGAAACCGATGCAAACCTGGAAAGCGAACTAGCCGTGCTGCAAGAAAACTATCATAAATACGACTTTTTCTTCATACATGTAAAGCAAACCGATTCCGCCGGCGAGGACGGGGACTTCGAGCGCAAAGTCAGCGTAATAGAGCAGGTTGACCAGGCCATTCCTGAGCTTGTCCGACTTCAACCCGATGTTATCGTGGTCAGCGGCGACCATTCCACCCCGGCTGTGCTAGCCGCACATAGCTGGCACCCGGTGCCGCTGCTGTTGTATTCCAAGTGGTGCCGCCCGGATGCTGCCAAGCAATTCGGCGAATCAGCCTGTTTAACGGGTGGTTTAGGCTGTTTCCCGGCAACCCAGATAATGCCCCTGGCGATGGCTAACGCCCTCAAGCTAAACAAATTCGGTGCTTAGGAGACAGCAATGCGCACGCCGATGATTGCCGGCAACTGGAAAATGAATACCACCGTAAGTGAAGCCATAGCCCTGGTAAGGGAGATGCTCCCGGAAATCGAGCCGGTGCAAAACGTCGAACGGGTTATCTGTCCGCCGTTTATATCATTATGGACGGTAAAAGAACTGCTCCAGGGAAGCACCGTTGGGCTCGGGGCACAGAACATGTATTTTGAGGAACAAGGCGCCTACACGGGAGAGATTTCTCCCGTGATGCTGGCGGGACTATGCCGGTACGTCATCATCGGGCACTCGGAGCGGAGGCAGTATTTCGGAGAGACAGGGGAGCTAATCAACAAAAAGATACAGTCCGCCTTTAAATTCAACCTGAAGCCCATCCTGTGCACCGGGGAGAAGCTGGAGGAGAATGAGGCTGGCCGAACCGAAGCCGTGATAACCGAGCAGCTAGGCGCAGCCTTAGCCGGCATAGCAGACATCAGCCAGCTAACCATTGCCTACGAGCCTGTCTGGGCTATCGGCACGGGCCGAGCCGCTACCAGCGAGCAGGCAAACAACATTTGCGGTCTTATACGCCACTACATCTCTCAACAATTTACCCAGAGAAGCGCTCAAAATCTGCGTATCCTTTACGGCGGCAGCGTTACCGCCGATAACACCGCCGAATTCATGCAGCAACCGGAGATAGACGGGGCGCTGGTTGGCGGAGCCTGTCTCAAGGCCGACCAGTTTGTCAGCATCATACGGCAGACCGCCGAAATCAGGGGAGGATGAGTAGCTCGCCATGCCCATTTATGAATATAAAGCCGTCAGCGGCGGATGCGAGCACTGTAAGCGTCGATTTGAGGTCAGGCAGGGTATGAACGCAACACCACTGGTCGAATGTCCCCGCTGCGGCGCTCCGGTGGAACGCCTTTTATCTCGACCGCACATATGCGTGGTCGAACCCTTGAGTGAGAAGGAAAAGCTGGTCAAACGCACTCCAGAAGAAGCGGACCGGCAGGGACTAATAGAGGGATTTGCCGAGGATAGAATATACGAGTAGCCACATTAACCATCAGGACACGAAGCGCCTGATAGCGGTAGTCGGTCCCACGGCCACGGGTAAGACTCAACTGGCTCTCAGACTGGCACGGCAGTTCGATGGTGAGATAGTGAGTGCCGATAGCCGGCAGGTGTACCGGCATATGGATATCGGCACCGCTAAACCCGCCCCGGAAGAACTCCATCAGACACCTCACCATTTGATAAATATTGTCAATCCCGATGAGGATTTCAGCCAGGCGCAGTATCAGCAAATGGCTTACCATGCCATTGATAATATCCAAAAGCGCCAAAGATTACCCCTCCTGGTTGGCGGTAGCGGTCTGTATGTTTGGTCGGTAATAGAGGGCTGGGAGATTCCCAAGGTTCCACCCGACTCTGAATTAAGGCACAATCTTGAAGAGCGAGCCTCCAAGGGAGAAGGGGATAAGCTCTATCAGGAGCTACTCCAGCTCGACCCGATGGCGGAGCAGAATATTGACCGGCGCAATATCCGCCGGGTGATAAGGGCACTGGAGGTGCACGGCAGCGCCAGAGAACCGTCTCCCCGGTTGTCACAAAGGAAAACGCCACCCGGTGAAACCCTGATAATAGGTCTTACTACCGAAAGGAAGGCGTTGTATCGTATAATTGACCAGAGGGTCGATAAAATGATAGAGCAGGGGCTGGTCGAGGAAGTGCGGCGGCTGGTGCGCATGGGTTATAACCTTGAGCTTCCCGCTATGTCAGGTATAGGCTACCGGCAGATTGGTCTATTTCTTAACGACCAGGCATCTCTGGACTCAGCCATACAGCAAATCAAGTTTGAAACCCACCGCTTCGTCCGCCAGCAATACAACTGGTTTAAGTTGACGGATAGTCGAATAAAGTGGTTTGATATTCAATACGATGTAGACTCTGAGGTCGAAACTCTGGTTGAGGAGTTCTTAGAAGGTAAGACGGCATGAATTTCACCAAAATGCAGGGCGCGGGAAACGATTTTATTGTGGTTGAAACCAGTGACGCCGGGAGGAACTGGGCACCGCTGGCTATAGCCATGTGCGACCGCCATTTCGGTATTGGCGGTGATGGCTTGCTGCTGGCGATGCCTTCGGATACCGCCGATTGCCGCATGCGAATCTTCAACGCCGATGGCTCCGAAGCCGAAGCCTGCGGCAACGGGCTTAGATGTCTTGTGAGATATATCGCAGATAATGGCTTGGTTGACACCAAGGCTAGTGAGATTAGAATAGAAACACTGGCTGGTGTCAGGCATGCCAGCCTGCATCGTGATAGAGGAGAACCGACTGTAATTCAGGTCGGCATGGGAAAGCCTGAATTCGCCCCTGAAAAAATACCGGTGAGGCTTGACTCCAGCGGCAGGGAGCAACTTGACATAATACAAGACTATCCGGTAACAATAGATGGTGAGTTACTCCCCTTGAGTTTTGCTTCTATGGGTAATCCCCACGCTGTTTACTTTTCGGAAAAGCCGGTAAGTGATTTCCCACTGTCCCGCCTGGGACCAAAAGTAGAGCACCACCCGATGTTCCCCAGTCGGACAAACTTCGAGGTAGCGCGCATAATAAGTCGCAGTGAAATCGAAGCCCGGGTATGGGAGCGCGGAGTAGGGGAGACGCTGGCTTGTGGCACCGGCATTTGTGCCGTGGCGGTGACCGCACGCCTGCACGGCTACATTGATAAAAAGGTTAACATAAAGGTATCCGGCGGCACGCTTGGTGTCGAATGGGATGGAGCAGGTGAGGTATTTCTCAGCGGCCCGGCGGAGGTGGTTTTTACCGGAGAATGGACCAGTGAGGTGTAATTAATATGAGATTCGCCCAAAGGGTTGAAAGCTTACCCCCGTATCTATTCGTTGAAATCAGCAAGAAGATTGCCGCCAAACGGGCAAAGGGTGAAGATGTCGTCAGCTTTGGCATAGGCGACCCTGATATTCCCACGCCTTCCCACATAATCGAGCGACTCTGCCAGGCAGCCCAGGACCCGGTAAACCACCGCTATCCGGAAACGGAGGGCTTACCTGAATTGCGCCAGGCCATAGCCGCCTGGTACAAAAACCGATTTGACGTATCGCTCGACCCGGATAAAGAAGTGCTGCCGCTTATCGGCGCCAAAGAAGGCGTGGCTCACATTGCCCTGTGCTTTATAGACCCCGGAGATATTGCTCTGGTACCCGACCCGGGGTACCCCGTATATTCCATTGGCACGGCGCTGGTAGGTGGTGAATCCTACTTTTTGCCTCTGACCGATGAAAACGACTTCCTGCCGGATTTAAGCGGTATACCTGGTGATGTGCTCAGGAGAGCCAAGCTCCTGTGGCTAAACTACCCCAATAACCCCACCGGTGCGGTAGCCGGCCTTGATTTTTTCAATGAGGCGGTCAGATTCGCCAAGCAGCACGACCTGGTGGTCTGCCATGATGCGCCATATACCGAGATAGCTTATGACGGATACCGGCCAGTAAGCTTCATGCAGGCCGAAGGGGCTATGGAAGTAGGCGTGGAATTCCACTCCCTTTCCAAGAGTTATAACATGACCGGCTGGCGTATAGGTATGGTGGTCGGGAATGCCGAAATGGTGAACGCACTGAAGACGGTAAAATCTAACCTCGATTCGGGGATTCCGCAGGCTATACAGTATGCCGCCATTGAAGCTCTAACCGGCTCTCAGGAATGTATTGCGGAGCACAACGCTGTTTACCAGAAACGGCGTGACCTGATAATGGAGACGCTGAACAAAATCGGGGTGGAAGCCAGAGCGCCCAGGGGTGGGCTATACGTCTGGGCCAGGGTTCCCCAGGGTTATACCTCGGTGGGATTTGCCACCGAGCTTCTGGAGGAGGTCGGCGTGGTGGTTACCCCGGGTATAGGCTATGGACCCAGCGGCGAGGGCTACATAAGGCTATCTTTAACTATCCAGGACGCCGACCTGGTGAAGGGTTTGTCGCTATTGTCCGGGTGGCATGCCAAGAAGCAGGGCTGATAGCCAGGATATACTTGACATAATATTGGAGGCTGACATCGCTAAACGACCTGTGGCTACTCAGGCATCACCGGAACAGGCTTTCCTGGTAGCTGTGGAGGCCAAAAGGGATACCGGCGCATATCCGGTGGATGATTCCATTGAAGAGCTGGCACAGCTGGCCGGGACAGCCGGTGCTGAAGTGGTCGGCAAGCTCACTCAGAAACGATCAGCCCCATCAAAGACGCATTATCTGGGCAAGGGTAAGCTAGACGAACTGTTAGAACTCAAGGAAGCTACGGGCTACAACGTAGCCATATTTGACGACGAGCTTTCGCCATTACAGCAGCGCAACCTGGAAGCCTATCTCAAGGTAAAGGTCATCGACCGCGCTGCCCTGATTCTGGATATTTTCTCCAAGCGGGCACGCACTCACGAGGGCCGCCTGCAGGTGGAACTGGCGCAGCATCAATACCTTCTTCCACGCCTGGCCGGGCAGTGGAGCCATCTGGAGAGACTGGGAGCGGGTATTGGCACCAGAGGCCCCGGTGAATCACAGCTTGAGACGGACCGGCGCCTTATCAGCCAGAAAATTCACCGCCTAAAGGACCAGATTGAACAGGTCAGGAAGCAACGCACACTTTACCGCAAACAGCGCAAGAAGAGCGGCATACCGATAGTAGCCCTGGTGGGTTATACCAACGCCGGCAAGAGCACGCTGTTCAATAAGCTCAGTCGAGCCGATGTCTTTGTGGAGGATAAGCTATTTGCTACATTAGACCCCATCACTAGGCGCATAACCATGCCGGATAAAAGCGCCTTCCTGCTCACCGATACGGTCGGGTTTATCCAGAAGCTACCACCCATCCTGGTAACTGCTTTCCGGGCTACTCTGGAGGAACTGGAAGAGGCAGACCTTTTCCTCCACGTGGTAGACCTGAGCCGCCATAACGCTGCGGAACAATGCCTGACAGTAGAGAACATTCTCCGGGACCTCAATCTGGGCAATAAATTGACCATTACCGTACTTAATAAAACCGACCTTTTAGTACCCGATGATGGCGCCTGGAATGAGGAGACAGTGAGGAGAGATGCCCTGGAGTATCTCCCGGTTAATAAAGATGCGGTTATCATATCGGCTATCAAAGGATATGGACTGCCCGAACTATTGGAACTTATAAGCCGAACCCTCGCTATGTCCGCCCAGCCGGTCTGACACCAGCCGACATTGGAGAGGCTCTCAGTTAAAAATTTAAGCCCCTGAAAACTAATTTAAGTAGAAAGCCCCTTTAATAGAGCGGCTAATGTGCTATAATTGCGACAGGAGGTGGACAATATGATCAAGATTCCCCCAAAGGCTAGTGACGTTCAGGTAAAGATTATCGTCAGCAATATCGCTGTTCTGGAGGACGCCGTCAATCAGTGGCTCACCAACGCACCGGCTGACATTGCAATCCACGAAATCCTGTATCAGCATTTCGCCGCGGCAGCTGATTCTTCCGGTAAGGCTTCAGTGATAATTCTGTTCGGCAAGCGATAATATCTTATTCCACTAACGAGAGCTTCGCTTCCGGCTCCATATTAATTAGAGCCGGTGAAGTGTTATGGCTGCGTTTATTTTTTATATGTTGCCGCCCAACGTTTAATTATCCACCTATGATTATGCCATGCGGAAACGATTAGAATACATATTAACCGGTATGGTAGTAGCGGTTTTCTCGCTGGTGCTTGTCCTGGTGCTCGCCCGCGTTCCCGGTTTAGCCGATACGCTTATTGCCTGGGCAATGCTGGTGCTGGCATTTACCGTTTTCATGGCTCTTAGACATAATATAGAGCAGGAAAGGCGCCGCTGGAGAGCCGAGCAGTTGAAGGAGATTATGGACTGGGCGGATGGTGTCCTTAAATACTGCGCCATTTATTCTTATGATATAGATGACGCCACCAAATACCAGTCCCTGATTGCGGTTACGGAGCTGAAACTAAAGGCTGACTATATAATGAGCCTTGCGGAAGGCTTCGATAGTTCATTAAGGGAGCCACTGGAAAAGGCAGCCAGAACCTTCTACCAGGTTTTTGATAAGCTGCAGCAGGAAGAATCCAAGCGGGGAGAACTGGAAGAACGCTGCACCGAGGTTAAGAAAGCCACCGCCGCTCTGCGGAATAAATAACCACCGTTTTTGCTGCCCCTACTCTTATCCCCAGCCTTATTCTTTATGTCAACTGTATTGTGTGTGCTGTTATGGGGCGCACTATATATGTTATGTCGTATTATAACAATATAGTGCGTTTTCTTACATATAGTCCCCTGCTATATAGCGGTCTTTAGAAAAGCAGTTGTACGGCTTAAGGTTTATAAGGAT
>JAHJRU010000086.1 GCA_018830745.1 Chloroflexota bacterium | reverse complement strand
GAGGACGGCGTTAATACCGTGGTCATAGCCGCCTGCTCCCCCAGAGCCAAAACAGACGTTTTCTCCTACGATACGTCCGCCACTATCATGGAAAGGATAAACCTGAGGGAGCACGTCATCTGGACTCACCCGGCTAACGATGAGGATACACAGATGCTGGCCGAGGATTACCTCCGGATGGGCCTGGCCAAGGCGAAGAAGGTGACGCTACCTCAGCCATTCCTTGAAGGTGTTGAAAAGGGACTGCTGGTGGTTGGCGGCGGTATATCCGGCATGACCTCTGCCCTGGAAGCCGCCAAAGCCGGCTACGATGTCAGCCTGGTGGAGAAAGAGCCGTCTCTGGGCGGCTGGATGGCCAAACTATACAAACAGTTCCCCAAGCATCCTCCCTATCAGGAACTGGAAGAAATCGACCTTGCATCCAAAATCAAGGAGTTGGAAGATAATCCCAGGATAACGGTTTTCACCGGGGCGGAGATTGAGAAGATTGAGGGAGCCCCGGGGATGTTTGACGTCTCCGTGAAGCAGAACGGCAACCAGACCAGCCTGAAGGCGGGTTCCATCATTCAGGCTACCGGCTTCAAGCCCTATGATGCCAGCAAACTGGATTCCCTGGGCTACGGCAAGTCCGCCGATGTCATTACCACCGTCCAGATGGAGGAACTGGCACAGGAAGGCAAGATAAAGCGCCCCTCGGATGGCAAGGAAGTTGAGACCGTCGCCTTTATACTGTGCGCCGGCTCCCGGGATGAAAACCATTTGCCCTACTGCTCTTCCGTCTGCTGCCTGACTTCCCTAAAGCAAGCTATGTACGTCAGGGAGCAGAATCCCGATTCCAAGGTCTACATATTATATAAGGACATACGCACTCCGGCGCAGTACGAGGACTTCTATGCCCATGTCCAGGAAGACGGGTCGGTTGTCCTGGCGCGTGGCGAGGTATTAAACGTTAACACAGATGGAAACGGCGCGGTGATAGAGTTCAACGACGTCTTGCTGGGGGAGGAAATCTCCGTCACGGCGGATATGGTGGTTCTGGCTACCGGCATGGTGCCCAACTCCATGCCCGAAAAGGCACCGCCGGCTGCCGATGAATCTGCAAAAGCCGAAGGAACTGACGAAAAAGCACCGGATTCCGGGTTCTACGCCGCCTCCGCCCTTCACCTGCAATACCGGCAGGGACCTGAATTACCTACCCTGAAATACGGATTGCCGGACTCACATTTCATCTGCTTCCCCTATGAGACGCGCCGCACCGGAATCTACGCTGCCGGCTGCGTCCGCCAGCCAGCGGACAGCGGTGTCTCCATTGATGATGCCACCGGCGCCGCCCTGAAGGCAATCCAGTGTGTTGAGCTAATTTCCCAGGGCTATGCGGCGCATCCCAGAACCTGGGACCAGTCATATCCCGACCTGTTCATGCAGAGATGTACCCAGTGTAAACGCTGCACTGAGGAATGCCCCTTCGGCATGTACAATGAGGATGAAAAGTATAACCCGCTGCCCAATCCTACGCGGTGCCGCCGGTGCGCCATCTGTATGGGTTCATGCCCGGAGAGAATAATCTCCTTTAACGATTATTCGGTGGATATTATCGGCTCCATGATTAAAGCCATAAATGTGCCGGATGAGTTCGATGAAAAGCCAAGGGTGATTGCCCTTCTATGTGAAAACGATGCTTACCCCGCCCTTGATATTGCCGGCATAAATCGTCTGGCATATAACCCTTATATAAGGGTTATCCCGGTGCGCTGCCTGGGTTCGATAAACATAGTCTGGATAGCCGATGCCCTCTCCAAAGGCATTGACGGCATACTCCTGATAGGCTGTAAATACGGCGATGATTACCAGTGCCATTTCGTCAAGGGTAGTGAACTGGCTAATACCCGTATGGAGAAGGTTCAGGAAACCCTTACACGGCTGGTACTTGAGTCGGACCGGATTCAGGTGCACCAGCTTTCACTATCCGAATATGACAAGCTTCCTCAAATATTCGATAAGTTCATGGAAAGGATAGAGGAAGTTGGACCCAATCCGTATAAAGGATTTTAACCTCCAGTTCCGGATGCCGATAAGCGATGCAAATCTGGCTAAAGAAGGGAAGTGATGGCAATGCAGGAAGTAGCTCCAGATGTAGCTGATATCATAAAAGAAGAAGGCGGAGAGGTCCTTAAATCTTGCTACCAGTGCGGCACCTGCACCGGCACCTGCCCGTGGAACCAGGTAAGTACTTTCCTTTCCCGCCGCCTGATACACAAGGCGCAACTGGGCGTGGTCGACTTCGAGGACGAAGAGGTATGGAAATGCGTTAACTGCAGGCTCTGCGTCCAGGTCTGCCCGCGCGAGGTAGAGATACCCGATATTATGCAAGCCCTGCGCCGGGTGGTTGTCGGCGTTGGCGCCGGTAAGGTGCCCGATTCGCTACGCAACAGCGGCAAGAACCTCGCCGGCACAGGCAACCCGCTGGGAGAGCCGACAGAAAACCGCACGGACTGGGCTAAAGACCTGGATATTAAAACCTGCACCAAGGGAACCGAGTGGCTTTACTATGCCTGCTGTTACCAGTCTTACGACCCCAAGTGCCGCAATGTCTCCCGAGCCATGGTTGACGTGCTCAAAAAGGCGGGGGTGGATTTTGGTATCCTGGACAACGAGCAGGTCTGCTGCGGAGAAGGCATACGCAATGCGGGCCACGAGGACACATTCAAGGGCTTGGCACAGAAAAACATCGAGCTCTTCAACGGAGCCGAAGTCGCCAGGGTGCTGGTCACCTCACCTCACTGCTACACCACCTTCAAGAAAGAGTATGGCGACCTGGGCGGCAATATAGAGGTGGTTCATGCCACCCAGTTCTTAGCCGAGCTGATTAAAGAGGGAAAGCTGAAGTTCAGTAAGGAATTGAATAAGAAGGTCACTTACCATGATTCCTGCCGTTTGGGCCGCAGTTGGGGTGAAGAAGGCATCTACGACGCACCCCGGCAGGTCCTGGAAAGCATACCCGGCGTAGAACTGGTAGAGATGAAGGACACCCGCGAATTAGCACTTTGCTGCGGCGGCGGTGCCGGGGGTATCTGGCAGGAGACCAAAAAGGGTGAAAGATTCGCCGACGTGAGAGTGGAACAGGCGCTGGCAACCGGGGCTCAGACATTAGCCGTCGCCTGCCCTTACTGCATGGTCATGTTCGAAGACAGCGTCCTGTCCAACGACCAGGGCGATGTCATAGAAGTCAGGGACATAGTCGAACTGGTTCAGGAGGCGATGTAGCCGAATCACCATCGAGACCATCAACGGTGAGGAAGCCGCCCGCAGTGCCTGCATCGATGTGCTGCAAACCGGCTTCGATGTCATGCTAGATTACAAGAACTGATACTCTACCGCCAGGCAATTTGATAACATTATCCCTCTTCTGATACCGCAGCTTGATATTACCTCTCTCTGAATGCTACTATTTCATAATCCCTCGAATATCCCGATAATGGAGGTTGCTATGACAAACCCCCAACCGTGGACAGGTATTATTCCCGCCACTTTTCTCCCATTGCAGGAAGACTATCAAATCGATGAGGATGAACTGAGGAGACTGCTCAGATTCCTGAAGTCGGTACCGGGAGTTACCGGCCTCACCTGCAACGGGCACGCCGGGAACGTATTATCCCTTTCCCGTGAAGAGCAACGGAGAGTCATAGAAATCCATGTCGATGAGGCACAGGGTAAGATAAATGTCGTGGCGGGCATAAAAGCGGAGGCTACCTGGAAGGTTATCGAGCTGATGCAGGATGCCCGGGATGCCGGCGCCAATGCCGTGCTGGTGCTGCCGCCGGAGACGTTCCGGGGCGTAACCGACCTGGGTCCGGATGTTCCGTATCAGTTCTTCAGCACTATCGCGCAGGCGGTAGACATACAGATAATAGTATTTCAAAATCCCAGGTTTCGCGGCTATGCTTACACGTCGGAAACCCTGGCAAAACTAGCCGAGATTGAAAACATCGTGGGCGTAAAATTGTCCAACTGGGACATCAAGAAGTACGAACAGGATATCTGGGCATTAAAGAGAGCCAAACGCAGGGTTGCCATCTTACCGGCCAACGACACCCTGCTATTCGCCTCTTATCTGCACGGGGCTGACGGCTCACTCATCGGGCTGGCCAGCCTGGCACCGCACTGGGCGGTG
>JAHJRU010000085.1 GCA_018830745.1 Chloroflexota bacterium | reverse complement strand
TGGCATACTTGGTGGAAAGGTACTCGGGATGCAGGTCACAGGCAATAATATCCGGCTGGAAACGAAACAGGCGTTTGTATAGTTCAATCGTATTCTCAAAATGGTCCAGCGTCTCTTCGTTGTCCATATCACCAATGTGCTGGCTTAGAAACGCATAATTATCTTTCGCCAGACAGAATGTGTTCTTCTCCTCGGCGCCACAGGCGAGCGTTTGTCTTGCCTGGAAGGGCAGGGTGACAGGTGATGGTGCGTAACCACGAGCCCGCCTGATGGCTCTCGGAATATCATTCTCGACCAGATAAACGCTGTCATCGTAGCGGGCGTAAATATCCCGATTATGAAGCAAGAAGTAATCAGCGATGCCATTGAGACGGCGCAAAGCTTCATCATTATCCTTACAGATGGGTTCTTCACTGAGGTTCCCGCTGGTCATCACCAGTGGCCGGCCTGCGTAACGTAACAGGATATGGTGCAGTGGAGTATAGGGTAGCATCACCCCCAGGTATTTATAGCGCTCGGCTACTTGCGGCGCGATATTTGAGATAGACTGCCGCCACTTCAGGAGAACAATGGGAGCCTGGGGAGAGAGCAACAATTCAGCTTCCTCCGGGGATACCCAACAATGCTTTTCTATCTCCTCAGGGGATGCCATCATTAAGGCAAATGGTTTTCCTCGCCGTCTTTTCCGGTTCCTGAGCCGCACCACCGCCTTCCAGTCGGTAGCGTCACCGGCAAGTTGAAAGCCGCCCAAGCCTTTGATGGCGAGGATGTTGCCCTTACCGAGGAGTTCAGCAGCCTTATGAACTATATCCTGACAGGGAACGGGAGCACCGGCACTATCCATCAATTGCAGGCTGGGTCCGCACTGTGGACAGGCATTGGGCTGGGCATGGAAGCGGCGGTCTAACGGGTCGCCATACTCAGTTAAACAGTCCGGGCACATGATAAAGCGGTGCATTGTTGTTAGGGGGCGATCATATGGAATATCCTTGATTATTGTGAAACGAGGTCCGCAATTGGTACAGTTGGTAAACGGATAAAGATACCGGCGATTACCCGGAGTGAAGCACTCACGAAAGCACTCGGGGCAGGTGGCAATATCCGGCGAGACCGGCTGGTATTTCCCGGATTCGGACAGGCTATCCTGAATCCTGAAATCATGGTCTCCTTTGGCTGGCAAGTTAGTTGTCGCAATATGCTGGATGCGTGCTGCCGGGGGTACTTCCTTACTCAGGGCAAGTAGAAACTGGCTTAAATTCTCTTCCCATCCCTCAACTTCAATAGCCACGTTTCCCGAAGTGTTTTGTACCCAGCCGCTCAAGTGATATTTCTTGGCTAGTCGGAAGATAAAAGGCCGGAACCCGACTCCCTGCACTATCCCACGTACCTCAATGTGGAGACGCATCACGGTGTTTGTCTTTGGTGAAGTACTTAGCATAATTATCCGCAGTTAGTGCCCTGGGTGAAAATCAATTTTTATGACACTAATGGCAAACCTCGAACTAATCATATTATAGTAAAAATGGTAAAGCACTCTATTTTACAGGTTTTCAGTTTACAGGGAGAAAAAGACAAACATTATTGCCGCCATAACCACCCCCACAAGCCCGACACTCAGGCCAATTGACATTGTTGTTTTGCTGGCTTGCGCGTCATTCCGTGCCACACCGTAGCCAAAAATTACTATGGCAGCTATGAATAGAGGTAAAGAGAATAAAAAACTCAAACTAATCATATCAGCTCACTCCTTTTCCGAGAAATCCGCACACAAGTGTTGAATTAGCTCACTCGCCGTATCTATCGCAGATTGCAGTGGCGGCGATAACTCGGTGCTCCACTCCATACTTTCCGGGCGAGTAACCAAAAAAGTGACCTCAGGCTCATAGCCGAGCAGCCGCCACATTTTAACTAGCTCCAGCACGCCGACCTGATGAAAGGATACGATTCGCTTCCCGGGTTCCTCTGGTATCTGTGTAAGGAGATGGAGTTTCCCCGGAGGTGACTCCATCATCATGACATCCACGACGAGCAGCCGCTCTACCCCGTCCAGATGACCCAGGAGGTTAAAACCGCCAACCCCTCCTTCGACGACCCTGACATTTCCGGGCAGATCAACCTCTCTCAGGCGACGGACAACATGGATACCAAAACCCTCGTCACCTAAAAGCAGGTTCCCCAGACCCAACACCAGCATCGTCCCATTTTCGGTATCCCCGGTCATGTCAGGCTTTTCTCCTCGCCAATTTCTTCACTGCTCTCTTCTCTCTTGGTGAAAGGGAGCCGACTGGGCTCTTCACTTTCGGTAAAAGGGGGCAGGAGGTGAATTTCCTTCATAATATGGGAGCTTTCACGGAGGGCAAGGTACGTGTGGAATAATAAGAAGATGAGAAATAGCCAGGTGAAGATATAGTGAGCTAACCGGACTTCAATTTCATTGTTAAAGACACCATAGGTAATCCAGCTAAGCCAGCCGTCAGGGTATTGCAGGACGAAGCCGGTGATTATCTGAAAGAAGACCAGCAGTAGAAGCAAGACATAAGTAACCATCTGTATGGAGTTATATTTCCCCGTTATGTCGGGCATAGGACCGAGATGAAGATAATAGGCCAAGACCTTGGGCAACAGCTTGAGGTCTTTTCCGTGTGGAACGAAGGACGGCCAGTCCCGGTAGGGCCCCGAAAACGTACCTGCAATGCGGAGCAATACTACGACAATCAAGACACCAGCCGCGAAATAATGTACTCCCCGCATCAGGGACATGAGGAAACCGCCACCATCGGCGATAAAGGGACGGTGGATATAGAACCCGGTGATGATTAAGAGGATAATCATCATCATCCTCAGTTCGTGAAGGACGCGGTAGAGCAGGGTATGACGTACCTCGCGAAGCTGTGCTATCGCCATCATGGCACCTCCTAACTTATTTTGACGACCTTGATATCGTTGCTTTCCGGGTCAATGAGATGTATGGCGCACGCCAGGCAGGGGTCAAAAGAGCGTATGATGCGTACTAGATTGATCGGGTTTTCGACATCTGGCACTGGCGCACCAATAAGTGATTCCTCGTAGGGCCCTCTGATACCCCTTTCGTCTCTGGGAGATGCATTCCAGGTGCTGGGAACCACCAGTTGGTAATTCTTGATGCGGTAGTCCTGGATATTCACCCAGTGTGCCAAGGCTCCTCTGGGTGCGTCCCAGGCTCCCATACCGTTAGCTTTCCTGGGTACCGGTTTTTCTTTCATGCCGACAATTGGTCCGGCGGTGGCAAGCTCAGTCAATCGGTCAATCCAAGCTAACCCAGCCTCGCCTACAATTTTTGATTCCACAGCCCGACACAGGTGGCGAGCCACAACCCCGGCTTTACCTCCTGCTTTGATAACATCCATTAGCGCGGGGTATCGATTAACCAGACCTCTGGCCAGGGGACCAACCTCCATGGGCAACCCGCCATAGCGGGGCGCCTTGACAAAGGAATAGGCGTTATCCTTTCGTGGATTAAACTCGGTCACCCCAACGCTAGGGTGAAGGCTGGTACTTCCAGGCGGGTAGGTATACCATGAATGTTCTACCTCCTCGGTAATCTGCCCGAAGTCAACCGGCTGTGCCTGATTAATTTCTCCGCCTGTAATTACTCCACCATTCATCAGGTGGTTGCTACCGCCAAAGGCATAATCATCCTGGCTTCGTGGATTATCCTGCGGAAACATCGGGTAGCATAAATAATTGCCGTGAGTACTGCCAAGGCCGGCGGTGGCTAATGGAAACAACGCTCCAGTTCCCAGATATAACACATCGGGCAGATAAACTTCATTAACAAACTTTATCTGCTCCTCCCACAGGGCTTTAAACTCAATGAGCTGTTCCCTCGAAGGCGTAGCCGTACAGCCGCCCATCAGGATAGTCGCTGGATTAGGCTGTATTCCCGAGATTATGGCCAGCATCTTCTGTGACTTGGCTTTTAGCTCTACTGCCTTAATATAGTGGGACACTAGAGTAGTCACCAGTTCCGGGTCGGTAACGGAAAACTCGTCGGGTTTGTAACGCGGGGTAAAAGGTGATGTATCTTTCTTCTCCACAAGACCCACGATCTTGTCTCTCAGCGCCTGTAATTGCAGGTCATTGCCCTTATAACCGGCCACCGCCATAATATCAAGATAGTCCAGTGCCGAGAGTACATAGAAATGAATAAAGTGGTCATGCATGTAAAGCCCGGAGCAAAAGAGATTACGCATTAATCTGCCCGCCTCCGGGATTTCAACACCGAAGGCATGGTCAAGTGCCTGAGCTGAGGCAATGGAATGTACCCCTTCACACACGGCACAAACGCGGGCGGTAATATATGGAGCATCTCTCGGATCTTTGTCCTGAAGCAGCACCTCCCAACCGCGGGCCATGGTACCGGCAGACCAGGCGTCTACAACACGTCCGTTCTCAACTTCTACTTCGATCTTGAGATGCCCCTCAATTCGCGTTATCGGGTCAATCACAATACGATGTCCCATATCAACTCTCCTTGCTCGCTGCTTTTTCTTCGGTGCCGCCGTTCTTTCTTTCTTTGATACGGTTAATAATCATATCAGTTCCGATACCGGCAGCGGTGACACCGGCCACGGTTGCCATTACTTTGTCTATTTGCACCCGACCAGTGCCCGGTAGCTCCACGTCGAACTGGCGTTCGTAAATGGGGCTAAATGATTCATAAAATTCCGGTTCGCTGCATCCCACGCAGGGAGTATTAGCTTGGATGCAGTAATTCGTCCGGTTGTTCCACAAGCGTTTCCAACAGTCCT